>DREN01000031.1 GCA_011051075.1 Deltaproteobacteria bacterium
GTTTTGCGTCCTTTGGAAAAGAGGCCCCTACGGACGGACTCCACCCACGGGCGGGATAGACCCCGTATCCACAATTGCTGAAGCCTATCCGCACAGGTCGGATTTTTTGAGAAATCCCTTGACATGGGGAAAAAATTCACATAAAGGATATATTTCTATTTTTTCAACGACAGGATAATCCAATGAAAACATTTGTTGCCAAAGAAAAGGAAGTAGAGAAAAACTGGTACCTGGTTGACGCGAAAGACAAGATCTTGGGGAGGCTCGCCACCCAGATAGCAGTGCGGTTACGTGGGAAGCATAAACCGATCTTCACCCCTCACGCCGACACAGGGGACTTCATCGTAGTCATTAACGCCGAAAAGGTATCCCTTACGGGCAGGAAGCTCAACAACAAGATCTATTACCGGCACAGCGGTTACCTTGGCGGTCTGAAAGAGATCTCAGCCAAGAAACTCCTTGAAAAGAAACCTGAGGACGTGCTCCGTTTTGCGGTGAGAGGCATGCTTCCCAAAAACAGCCTGGGGCGGCGCCAGTTGAAGAAGCTGAAGATATACACCGGTCCGGAGCATCCGCACAAGGCCCAACAACTAAAAACACTGGAGATCTAAATGGGAGAGGAATTATATCACGCCGTGGGCAAGAGAAAAACCGCAGTAGCCAGGGTCTGGATGAGGCCCGGCTCTGGTGAGATTACCATCAACAAGAAGCCTTCTGACCACTATTTAACCCGGGAAGTGGACAGGATAGTTGTGACGGAACCCCTTGCCCTCACAGAACTCAGGGATAAACTGGACATCTACGTAAATGTGAAGGGCGGCGGTATTTCCGGACAGGCAGGGGCCATAAGGCACGGAATTACCAGGGCCCTGGTCAACCTGGATCCAGGGTTGCGGGATACCCTGAAGAAGGCGGGGTTCCTGACCAGGGACTCGAGAATGAAGGAGCGAAAGAAGTATGGACAGCCCGGCGCGCGGGCCAGATTCCAGTACTCCAAGAGATAAGCCCCGAAGGCCCACTGAAAAGGTCCGGTATGTGACAACCTGCGGGATCACGAAGGCCTTTTGAGGCTCCTGCAAATCAGACAGATAAGGGGAACCCAGAGCGGGTTCCCCTTTTGTTTTTGAGATCATGGACCCCAAGAATATCAGACTCATACTGGCCTACGACGGTACCCGCTACCACGGCTGGCAGAGGCAGAAAAACGCCCATACCATACAGGAGATACTTGAAGACAGGCTCCGGATGATGACCGGAGGGCCTGTGACGCTCCTGGCTTCGGGCAGGACAGACGCGGGGGTCCATGCCCTTAACCAGGTCTGTAATTTCACCACCCTTTCCGCCCTTCCACCTGAATCGATCAGAAAAGGCCTGAACTCCCTTCTCCCTGTCGATATCCTGGTGAAAGAGGCACAATACGTTCCAGCCTCGTTTCACTCCAGGTACAGCGCAAAGAGCAAGATCTACGAGTACAGGATACTGAACAGGGCCCTCCCCGACATTTTTCAGCGGGACTTCCAGTGGCATATCAGGCACCCCCTGGACACGGAAAGTATGGCGGCCTCTATCTCCGTGCTCAGGGGCACCAGGGATTTTTCCAGCTTCTGTTCAGCCGGGAGCGGCACCACAAACCCTGTGAGGACCGTGCTCTCAGCAGAGATCACCGGTCCGGAACAGGGTCTTCTGCGTATCACCATTGAGGCTGACGGGTTTCTCAGGCACATGGTGCGAAACATCGTGGGTACGGCAGTGGAGGCCGGCCTTGGTAAGATCAGCCCGGAAAGGTTCCAGGAGATAGTGCGTTTGAGGGACAGGCGCCGGGCAGGTGTGAAGGCCCCGGCCCGGGGGCTGTTTCTGGTCAGCGTAAAATATTAGTCCTCCCTGTCCTGGTTGAGGGAGTTTCTGACCGTCCTGTGGATACTGCCCCACGCCTCCTCAAAGGTGTTGACCGTGAGTCTTCCCACCTCAATGAATTTGACCACAATCTCCTTTGTGACCTTTACGGTCAGTTCATCTTCCTTTTTCATGGCGTATCTCCCACGTTTGGAGGGAATAAAAATCAAACCCCCGCTGAACAGAAGAAGGCCAGTTGATCGATTCAGCGGGGGAGGTTAAGAAGAACCCGTAAAGCCCTCCCTAAGGGGGCCGAGCCTACCATTGTTGGAGATGGAAATCAAGAGAAGGCCTGAATTTTTACCAGATTCCGGGGATCGCGGTCCCGCAGTGAGGACATAGGCCCTCCTTTATGCGGCTGCGGACCACATGAAAACCGATGCGGTCTATGAGGGGCTCCCCGCAGCCGTGGCAGAAGGTGTTTTCGCCCTGGTCTCCTGGCAGATTTCCCGTGTAAACGTACTTGAGCCCGCACTCATAACCCAGGTCTCTTGCCCGTCTGATGGTCTCGGCCGGGGTGGAGTGTGTGCCGGTCAGGCGGTAGGTGGGATGAAACCGGCTGATGTGCCAGGGTATCCCCGGGTCAATCTCAGCGAGAAACAGGGCCAGTTCCCTGAGCTCTTCAGGGGAATCGTTGAGCCCTGGAATGAGGAGTGTGGTTACCTCCAGCCATACACCCATCTCTTTCATGGCTTCAATGGTCTCAAGAACGGGTTTCAGTCTTGCACCACACTGGTCCCTGTAAAAAGCATCACTAAACGCCTTCAGGTCCACGTTTGCACCATGGAGGTCCGGATATATCTCCTCAAGGCATTCCCTGGTCATATACCCATTGGATACGAAAACATTTTTAATCCCTTGGGAAACCGCTGACCGCGCCGTATCAAGGGCCGTCTCAAAATAAACAGTAGGTTCCGTGTAGGTGTAGGAGATGGACAGGGCCCCGTTCTCCCGGGCAAGCCCGACGATCCTTTCAGGGCTCATATCGTCCCCCATGATCGTGTTTTGATCAAGAGGCATCTGGGAGATGTCTGAGTTCTGGCAGAACCGGCACCTGAAGTTGCACCCCACAGTGGCGATGGAAAAGGAGCTGGAGCCCGGAAGGAAGTGAAAAAGGGGTTTTTTTTCGATTGGATCGCAATGGGCCGCTACTATCTTACGGTAAACAAGGGTCTTCAGGGTCCCGTCCATATTCTCTCTGACCCCGCATATCCCCCTGCTACCCTCCTTTATCAGGCACCGGTGGCTGCACAGACGGCACCGGACCTTTCTATCTTCCAGTTTTTCATACAGGCATGCTTCCTTCATTTTCTTGTACTGGAACCCTGGGGTGGTTCAGCTCCTTCATTGTCCTTGCTGCGATAAGGGGTTGTCCGGCTGGCGCTGGTTTTACCTTGATAGGAAGGTTAAGGGTTTTGATCCTGTAGGCCATGGTGGCCGCGAGCCCCAGGAAAAAGCCAAAGGGGGAACGCCTCCGCAGTGTAGAGCTCTCAACCGAGGAGAGGTTTTCTTCAATGAACGAGGGAAGCATCTTGATGGAATGCCAGGAAATGGGCACATTGCCGTAGGCCAGTCGCAGGAGTGATTTGATCTGCCACAGGTTGAAGAGGGTGGCCTGCCCAAAGATGGGATCTCCAAAGTAGCCCTGGAGGCTTTTGCAGATGCCGTTCCAGGAGAGGCTGTTATAGACCCCTATGAAGACCTTTCTGTTGGCAACGCGGCCGGCCTCCCGCAGGGCCGTCAGGGGATCGTCCAGGAATTCCAGGGTATTGATAAGAACGGCAAAGTCAAACTCGTTGTCTTCAAATGGGAGGTCTTCCGCCATTCCCCTCTTAATGGTGGAGCGGTGTCCCAGCCTGGACCTGGCCTCTTGTACCATATGGGCCGAGGCATCCACGCCGCTCACGTTCAGGCCCATCTTGTTGAGCATGATCAGGTGGTTCCCGGTGCCGCATCCGATGTCAAGCACCCTCTGCCCGGGCTCGGGCTGGAGAAGGGAGACGACCAGCTTCTCCAGGGACCTCTCAACGGCCCTGCTCTGCGATGACCGTCGCCACGATTCATAGAACCGGGCGCTGTTTTGGTCGAATATCAGTCCCATTAATCATAACCGACTAAAACCGTTCTATCCCCTTTTTCCCCACCTCTGAAGGAGATAGGGCTTTGTCATTTCAAAGGTCTCGCAATCGTTCTCAATGGCCTCTTCGGCCTGCTTTATGGACATCTTTTTGGTCCTCTTCACAAAGGAGAGGGTCCTCCCGAAGTAAAGGGGGATCAGGGAGTCCATGATCTGGTCAGGCTCAACGCCTACTTCCCCGTAAGAAACAGCCGTATCAAAGAGTACCCTGGCCCACAGATCGGTGGGAAAGTTGAATTCGGTCTCCTTCAACCCTTTGATTTCGCAAAGCTTCCTGTAAACATCCTTGGTGAGGATCTCCTTCCATATGGGACTGAACTTTTCAAAGCCTGCGTGAAACTGCTGAAGCAGGTTGTCCGTGTTCACCTCCACCTTGGGGGGCACTTCCGTTTCACCAAGACCAAACCCGTATATGGCCGTGGGACGGCTGTACTTGACCCTGGTCCAGTAGGATTCGAACTCCCTCATCATGGCGAAAATAGTACCCACCACCTGTCGGAACATGGGCCCCAGATCCGCTCCAGGATCCTTGGTGCGATGAATCTTTGGCCGCCCCATAAAGGCCTGGCATATCTGTACCCCCTGGTTCATGGCCAGGGTGGTCATCCATATGTCAATCCCGAAGTTGGCAACCGCCTGGCTCCACGTTCTGCTGTTAAGATATACCTCGGCCAGGTCTCCGCCAAAGCCGAAGTCTCCGCCAATGGGCTGCCTTACCCTCCTCCCGTACAGGGCCCTCGTCATGGGATAGGCGATTCCATTGGTGATGGTCCCATCGTACTTGTGCCTGACGTAAAGGGGGGCAACGTAGGAAAATCCCTGAAACAGGGGTTCTCCCAGGTGCCTAATCCACTCAGGAGTAATGCTCTTGAGATCAGCGTCAACCACCACCACGGCCCTGGCCCCCAGTTCAACCACCTTCCGGAACAGGTTCCTGAAGTTGTTTCCCTTTCCCTTTACCCCTGGTTCAGTGGAAAGATAGATCTTGGGCGCCCTGGTGGGGGTATCCAGGAAGACCTGCCTTGTGTTATCAGGGGAGTTGTTATCGCAGTTTATGATAACGCTGTCGTATTCGTGGAAATACCTATCCAGGCCCTGATCGGCCTGGGCCACTGGAAAGCCGATGGAGTCAGCCTCTTTGTAAGAGGGTATGCAGACAATCATCTCGGCCTTCCTGATATTTTGCGGGTTCACCTCATATTCAAAACTCTCACGCATTTACATACTCCTAAGCCATGTTCAAGATGTTAAACACTGCTGAATTCCAGCCTTCCGGGCCTGGGACATCGGTTATTCTGAGTCTGTGTATCCTCTGTTTGAGCCCTGGAAAAGTGCGCCCTGAACGGATCAACACCGGAAAGTCGGCCCTCTCCAGCATGCTGAAATCGTTGGGGCTGTCTCCAAGGGCCACTGTCACCACCCGCCCATGGTACCCCTTATACCAGTCTGTTACCAGGTCCATTCCGGTCCCCTTATCGTTTTTCCCCTGGAGATGGTAAAACCGGCCCCCCGAGGCTATCTGAAGATCCCTTTCTCCAGCGGCGTCATGGAGGGGGGCAAGATCTTCGGGTTCCCCCCCTGGGAAGATAAAAGGTTCGTCATACTCCCGCATCTTGGCCAGCCGGGCCCCGGCCCTGTCAAGGCCCGTGAGCCGGGATATCTCTTCGATCCCCATATCTGAAAAGCCTCTTATTTTAAGGCCCAGTTCCTGACGGATTTCCTGTAGGGCCTTTACAATCAAACAGTAGGAAATACCCAGGGGCAGCATCCAGAGTTCCTCCCCGCCGGAAGAAGAGGGCATGGCATCTACCGTGGGTGGAGCTGGCACTGAGCCGGGGGGAAGATGGACAAAGGTGTGCCTCAGGAAAAATATCCCGCCCCCGTTTTCAGAGATGAAGGGTGCAGAAAGGGGCATACTGTCCCGCAGTTCCTCTATTTCAGCCCTGGTCTTACTGGACACAAGCACTACTGGCACGCCCCTTGCCCTGCACGCTTCAAGGGCGGGAAGGGCCCCTTCCCATCCATAGGTCTCGCGATCCAGCAGGGTACCGTCAAGGTCGGTAAAGATCAGCAGAAAAGGCGCCCTGGAATCATCCGGCGCTGCCGAGGCATCAGAAAAAGCGTCTTTTTTCACTTTCAACCACTTCGATGAGATCGTAGAAAATCCCTGGCAGCTTGTTCGATACCCTCTCCCACGAAACGGTCTGGGGCGTTTCAAAGAGCTTCTGTTCCACGTTGCGTTCAACCTGAAGGATGGTTTGAGCAAGCCCCTGGGCCATGTAGGGTTTGAACTCCGGATGGGAGTTGACTAACCTGAGGAACCTTTCCGTCATCCTGTATGGAGAGGTAAGCATGTCGCCAGCCTGGAGGATAGAGTCCCTGAACACCTCTTTGACCAGATACTCCTCCCCTTCCCTGTCGTAGTCAAGGCTGTTGAAACCCGACTCATCGGAGTACTTCTTTATCTGCTCCTCTGCCACGGCCTGATAGATCACGGTCAGGTCCCTGAAGAAGGTATCGGATATCTCCAGGCCCTCCTCAATGACCAGGGCGTTCATCAGGCTGGTAACGATATCTATGGCCATGCGGTTCAGGCCCTTGCTTCGATCTTCGGCAGAGGCATCCTGATGTTTGTGGTCAAACGGGTCTTTGGAAAACATCACCTGCGCGCAGGAAGAGGCCTTGCGGTAAACCTCAATCAGGGTGAATATCTCCACCCCCCAGTTGGTTGCAAAACGCATCCTCTTGAGAAGATCCACGTGAAACGCCACCTCACCTGAAAGCTGATAGTTGAAGCCCTGAAGGAACTGTATCAGGTTCAACATCTTCTGGTCCTTGCTTTCGGTAAATTTTCTGTTGAGGGCCAGGAGGAGCGGATCCAGGAGGAGCCGTTTTACCCTGCCGTAGAGCCTGTTGTCCTTGATGCGGGAGTAGTATGCCTTGGAAAA
>DREN01000153.1 GCA_011051075.1 Deltaproteobacteria bacterium
CCCTCAACCGGTACGACTCTGCGTAGTTTTCAAGGAAATCTTCAAAACCGTTTCCGGCAAGACAGGCGCGCAGGAAAGGGCCGATAAACGGGTCGCGCATGCCCATCCCCGTACAGAAGGCCAGATCGATCGTCTCCCGCAATACCCCAGCCAGCAAAGCTACTCCTCTCAGTTCCACGGGGAAAAGGAATCGCGGAACCGTACTTCCCCTTCCAAGCCCTCTATGATATGCTTTTGGCCGTTTTGAATATGGCGGCGTATGATTTGGCAGGCCCTGTCACCATCACCGGCCTGCAGCTGAAGGAGGAAGGCGGGAGTGCCAGAGGGATTTGCCATCACCGTAGTGGGGGCCGGGGTGGTAGGTTGTGCCCTGGCCCTGGAGCTGGCCAGAGAGGGTGAGGAAGTGGTGGTATTGGAGATGAACCCTGGCGTAAGCCGGGGGGAGAATCAATCCTCCCGCAACTCAGGGGTTATCCACGCAGGCCTTTACTATGACCAGGAGACCAGACCGCTCAAGGCCGCCCTCTGCGTTAAGGGCAACAGGATATTGTACCGTTTCTGTGAGAGATACGGGGTGCCGGCCCTCAGGACGGGCAAGCTGGTGGTTGCCACCAACCGAGAGGAATGCTCGACCCTGGATCGCTATTTGGGGAGAGCACTTGAAAACAACGTACCTGTCCGCATGTTGAACAGGGAACAGGTGCGGGAATATGAGCCCCGGGTCAGGGCCGAAGCCGCCTTGCTCCTGCCCAGTTCCGGCATCGTGGACCCCGCGGCCCTGGTACACAAGCTGTACGCCCTGGCCTCTTCAGCAGGGGCCCAGTTTGTGAGCGAAACAGAGGTGGTTGGCATCAGCTCCCTTACCGAAGGACTGGAAGTAAAGGTGCGATACCGGGACGGGGCTGAAGGCAGTTTCTCCACAGGCCGCCTGGTTAACAGCGCCGGCCTGTACTGCGACCGGGTGGCCCGCATGGTGGACCCGGCCTCACCTTACCGGGTGGACCCCTTGCGCGGAGAGGCCATGAAGTTCTACAGGACCAGGCGGCCGGAGCTCAGTATGTCAGGCATGAACGTTTACCCCACCCCCAGAAAAGTCATCACCGATCAAGGCGTATATTTCACGGTGGGGGTGCATCTCACACCCACCCTGGATACGGACCTGCAGGGCAACTTCTCCCTGGGGCCGGTGGTAACCGTGGGACCGCTGAACCGCCAGGCCAGGTCCAGAGGCGACTTTGGCGGAGGGTTCCAGCCGGTACGGGAGTTCCACAAACAGGTATGCGGCTTTTTTCCGGGCCTCCGGGAAGAAGACCTGGAACCTCATCAGGCGGGCATTCAGAGCCGCCTTGTGGCGAATCCCGACTGGGTCTTTGAATTCAGCCCGGCAGATCCCCGTTGCCTTAACCTGTTAGGGATAGACAGTCCCGGCCTCACCGGGGCCCTGGCCATTGCCCGGTGGGTCCGGACCACGATGCTGGGTTGAGAGGAGGGAGCAGAATACCATGGACAAGCTGATAATTACGGCGGCGGTGTGCGGTTCAGTCCCCACCCGCGAGCAGAACCCGAACGTGCCTTACACCCCGGAGGAGATCGCCGAGGAGGCCCTGCGCTGCTGGCGGGCAGGGGCGAGTGTGGCCCATATACACGTGCGAGATCCCCGGACCGGCGCACCCGATTTCAAGAGGGCCTACTTTGCTGAGGTGGTGGAGCGCGTGCGCGGGGCCAGTGACATGCTCATCAACCTCACCACCAGCGGCTTCAATATCAGGGCCGAAAACGTTGACGAGGCCAGGCTCATGCCAGTGGATCTGGGCCCGGATCTTTGCTCCCTGGACGTGGGAAGCCTTAACTTCAGGGGCCGGGTTTTTGTCAACCCGCCGGGCTGGGTGGACGCGGCTACTGAGCGCATGCGTCAGCGGGGCGTCAAGCCCGAATTGGAGACGTTCGACCTGGGCCATATCCGTCAGGCAAAGGACCTGATAGAGCGGGACCTCCTGGACGCCCCCCCCTATTTTCAGCTCTGCCTGGGGATTCCCTGGGGCGCGCCAGGAGATCTGGAGACCCTTGTGGCCATGACGAGCCGTTTGCCCCGGGGCTGCCAGTGGTCCACCCTGGGGGTGGGGGCCCGACAGATCCCTGTCACCACCCATGCCATGCTGGAAGGGGGTCACGTTCGAGTGGGCTTTGAGGATAACCTCTATCTTTCGCGGGGTGTTCTGGCCAAAAGCAACGCCCAGTTCGTGGAGCGCACCGTGGAAATCGCCCGGCAGGTGCAGAGGGAGGTGGCTACCTGTGCAGTGGCCCGTTCGATTTTGGGGATCCCGGGGTCTCGGTGAGACAGGAACTATAGAGTTTCAGATAATGATTTTGGCAAGGCCAGAGGGAGGAATCGGAGTAAGTCGTACCCATAGTACGTGGTCGACCATTCCGACCGATAACGCAGCCCAAAATCTTTATCTGGAAGTCTATAATCTGCCTCTTTCTGGAGGGGCCATGGCGGGCAGATAATGCGGGTTCCCGGCTGCAACCCGGCAGTTCTTATTACGAGAAGATCTTCACCGTGGCACTAAAGCAGGGATGGAAAGGGTGCTCTCATGGGAAATGCTCCAGGCGGCACTGGAGATCCGGTTCAAGGGCAAGACCCTCGAGAAGGTCCGTTCCGTGATGAAGAAGGCGGCGGATGCCGCGTGGCAGGATGCCGGGCGCGGGGAGAGTGGCGGAAGCGGGCCTGGAGGGCAGGAACCTTCAGGGGATTTGTAACTCCGAGTGGCATCTGATCCCGCACAGGGGAGTGGCCTCCCTTACGGCCCTCACCACGGCCCGTTCCATTACCCTGGCGGCCAACAGTCCTGCAACGCTCACATCAGTCACCACATCTCCTGTGGTCAGTGCAAAGATGGTGTCCCCGTCAAACATGGTATGGGCCGGCCTCATGGTCCTGCCGTACCCGTTATGGGCCATGGAGGCCACCTTGTTCGCCTCTGATTTTTCGAGTTTTCCGTTTGTGATTATAACGCCGATGGTGGTGTTTCCGCCAAATTCCATCCTCCTGCCGGCGAACCCCCTGATCATGATCTCCTCGCTGTTGAGTAGTCCCCGCCTCTTCTCATCTAAAACCCCTGCCACTGTTTCCCCTGTTTCCGGATCTATCACGTCGCCGAGGCAGTTTACCGCCACCATGGCCCCTACCTTGAGATCACCCGTCTGAACACAGTAGACGCCAATACCGCTCTTCATGCACCTGTCCATGCCGAGGATCTTGCCCACCGTGGCGCCGGTGCCGGCCCCCACACTCCCCTCCTGGCGCGGAACGGCGTCGTGGGCATTGAGGCAGGCTTCATACCCCATCTTCCCATCGGGTCTGACACGATAGTCACCCACGGCAAGGTCGAACAGGACCGCGCCGCAGACTATGGGGACCTTTGCTACCACGGCGTCAAAGCCCACGGATCTCTCCTCCAGATAGTGCATAACACCGGAGGCCGCGTCCAGACCGAACGAGCTGCCGCCTGCCAGTACTACGGCATGGATCTTTTCCACAAGGTTTATGGGGTTGAGGAGATCGGTTTCCCTTGTTCCAGGGGCCCCGCCCCTCACGTCCACACCGGCCGTCATGCCCCCTTCACCCAGGACAACGCTACATCCGGTGGCCGCCTCCCTATCCTGAGCATGGCCGATCCTGATTCCCGCAATATCCGTGATTGAGATCTGCTGCATTGTCCCCCCCCCCGCCATGGCCGCCCATTAAGGTCTTTTATCCCTTTTCAACATCTCCCGGGCGTGGGCAACCGCCCTTGGGGTGATTTCCCGGCCCCCCAGGAGTCTGGCGATCTCCTTTATCCTCCGCTCAGGGTCCAGGCGCGCTATGGTAGCCTCGGTCCTGCCCTCGATCACCCCCTTTTTGACAAGAAAATGGGTCTCCCCCTGACAGGCGATCTGAGGGAGGTGGGTGATGCATACTATCTGATGGTACGCGGCCAGGGAAGATATCTTTTCTCCCACCACCTCTGCGGTGGCCCCGCTGATGCCTGAATCCACCTCGTCGAAGATCAGGGTTTCCACCGAGGCGGTCCTTGAAAGGATGGTCTTTATGGCCAGCATTATTCGCGAGAGCTCACCCCCCGAAGCGATCTTTGACAGAGGCCTCAGCTCCTCACCCGGATTAGGGGAGATCATAAACTCAACGAGGTCGAGACCCTCCTCGCGCATACCCTCCACACCATTTTCCTCTCCACCGGGCACTTCCTCGAATCTGACCTCAAACTCGGTTTCCTCCATATGCAGATGGTGAAGCTCCTTTTCAACCGCCTGCTTGAAGAGCACTGCCCCCTTTTTCCGTTTCCCGGAAAGGACCCGGGCCTCCCTAACCAGCCGGGTCCGGGCCTCTTCCAGTTCCTTTTCGAACCCGGTCCGTTTTGCCTCCATCTCTTCCATGTCAAACATCTTTGCGGCCAGGCCCTCTTTGAACTGAAGGACCTCCTCAAGGGTGGCGCCATACTTCCGTTTGAGCCTTTTCAACAGCTCAAGCCTTTCCTCCACATGTTCCAGCCTCTGCGGATCAACCTGGATTTTTTTTTCAAGGTCCCTGAGGGCGAAGGATACGTCCTCTATCTGAAGGGCGATCTGGGACAGGGCATCCCTCACCGGGGCAAGTTCCCCGTCCATTTGAGCACCCCTTTCCATCTCCCTTGCGCAGCGGGAAACCGATGCAAGCGCCGAGTCATCCCTCTCGTACAGGGACTGGTATCCGTCTGAGACAATTCTGAGGAGTTCTTCGGCGTGCTGGAGCCTGCCTCGCTCCTCGCCCAGCATCTGATCCTCTCCCGGTACCGGGTTAATCGACTCAATCTCCCTGATCTGAAATCCGGCCAGTTCCCCCCTCTCCCTCAGGGCGGTGATATCCCTTTGCACTGCATCGAGATCCTCTTTCAGGGAATGGTACTTCCGGAACAGTTCGGCAAGGCTGGCCCGCTCCTGTTCAAGTCCGCTGAAACCGTCAAGGATGAACAGGTGGTTGTCCGGCTTCAGGAGGAGCTGATGCTCGTACTGCCCGGAGATGCTGATGAGCCTGGGACCAAGCCGGGACAGGGTCTGGAGGGTAGACAGGGAGCCGTTTATGAACACCCTGTTCCGGCCTTCGCGGGAGATAATCCTTCTTATGAGCAGCTCATCCTCAAAGGGTATGCCCTCCTGCTCCAGCAGGCGGCGGAGTTCATGAGGGGCACGGGGAAAGACAAAGAGGCCCTCAACAACGGCCCTGTCGCAGCCTGTCCTGATCAGATCCGCCGATGACCTTCCCCCGAGTATAAGGTTGATGGCGTTGATGATGATCGATTTACCGGCCCCGGTTTCACCGGATAGGGTGTTGAGCCCCTCTCTCAGGGAGAGCTCCAGGTGCTTTATGATGGCAAAATCGGCGATGTTGAGCTGGGAGAGCATAGGTCCTCGGGATGAGGGTTCAGAGATGGTTCTTCGCCATAGACCTATGGCAGGTATCAGGATCTATCAGCCCGGATCATCGGCAATCACCAGGCTGGTCGCGCCCTGGAGGAGCCGCTTGTTTTCTATCCTGATACAGACGGGCACCAGGTCCTCCCCCACACGGTACTCCACCACCGCTTCAGAGGGTACCTTCAGGTCACAAAGGGTGATCTCTTTTCCTGACACGTCAAGTATGGTAGTCGATTTCAACACCAGGTATTGCCGCCCGTCTATGATGATTCCACCGTCACCCTTGCTCTTGATAACCACCCTGTTGGATACCTCGCCCAGGTCCTGCCGGGCCTCTGCGCAGAGGAGAAGAGAGAGGTGTAGGCAAGGGAACAAAAGGAGATAATAGATCAAGGACAAACGTCTCATCAAAAAATTCCTCGACCTTTTATGTGTGATTTCAGAAGGTTCAGCCATGTCAAACCCCGTATTACCATCGATGGTGTTATGGCCCCGCATAACCGGATACGATCCATGTGCGGATTGCCGGCATTTTAGAAAAGGTATGGATCTATTGTCAAGGGTGTGCTGGGTATGCCCTGGAGACCTGGGACCTCAGGCGTCGAGCCCTATTCCAACCGAACCCGGCCCTTGTGAAGCCCGTTTTGTGCCATCGGCTTTCTCCTCGCTTCCATGTGAGAATGAAGACCTTCTCCGTCCCCCCCCCTTGACTTTTCCACCCTTTCCTGAGCATTACTGTCACAGGGCAGGTGACCCGCCCGTTTTACTTCCCTCAGGCAGAGGTGCGGACATGAGAGAGAACCTTGTTGAGCGGAAAATCATGTGGGGGGATCTGGATCCCCTGGGGATCGTGTTCTACCCCCGCTACTACGAATGGATAGACGCCTCCGGACACCTCTTTTTTGAGGCAGTGGGCCTCCACCTTGGAGACCTCTGGAACAAGAGACAGATCCTTTTTGGCCTGGTCAAGACCTGGTGCGACTATCACAGGCCGGGCAGATATCATCAGCGGATAACTATTTCCACCCGGGTGGATCTGGTGTCGCAAAAGACCGTTACCCTAAAACACCTCATAAAGGATACCCCCTCCGGGGTCCTGCTGGTGGAGGGATATGAAAAGAGGATCTGCCTGGACGTTTCAGACCCGGGGAACTTTCGTGCCATCCATATCCCTGATGATATCCTGAAAATACTCAGGGACACCATGAACGTGGGTTAGCGTAAATCGCTCCTGACCTACTACCGCAGACAGGGACGGATAATACCTGTGCGTCGCGGGCTATATGCGACAGTCCCATTGGGCGGCGATCCGGCATCAAGCCCGGTTGATCCCTTTCTCGTGGCGGCCAGGATGACTGCGGACGCGGTTCTCGCATACCACACAGCCCTGGAATTTCGCGGAAAAGCCTACTCGGTCTATACAAGGCTTTACTACGTATCCACGAGCAAATCCCTTCCGCTTACGTTTCAGGCTCACGAATTTGTGCGGGCTCCAGTACCTCATCCTCTCAGGGCGAAGGGTAAGGA
>DREN01000085.1 GCA_011051075.1 Deltaproteobacteria bacterium
GGTTATGAGGGGCGCCGGGTACATTGACGGTTCCGGAGGGGTCCTGGATACTGAAGCTGTAAGAAAGAAGGGATCTTCCAGGGGGTGAACGTCGAACTCCTGGCCTCCATGATAAAGGGGATGTTGCAGGACTGGTATCTTAAAAGGTGGGAGTACGAGGGGAGGAACGTGTCCACCGAGGAATATGCCGCCGCCCTTATGGGGCTTGTGGAGTCCCGTCTTCTGGCCTGAGGAGCAGACGAAAATGGGGGAACGGTGACCATGGATTTAGCAGACAGACCCTCAAGCATAAGAACGGGAGAAGGTTTTGAAACCGGGATTTTAGAGGAATTTCTGAGGGAGAATATTGAAGGGCTTGAAGGGGCATTTACCGTTGAGCAGTTTCCCAGCGGGTTTTCCAACCTCACCTACATGATCCGGGTGGGCAGGAGGGAGCTTGTGCTCAGGATGCCCCCCCATGGCACAAAGGCCAGGACTGCCCACGACATGGGGAGGGAGTATAGAATCCTGCGTGCTCTCCACCCGGTCTTCCCCTACGCGCCAACCCCCTTTCTGTACACGGAAGATACCTCCATTATGGGCTCTCCCTTTTACGTGATGGAGAGGATCCAGGGTATTATCCTGAGAAAAGACCTGCCAGGGGGTCTCAACATGGGCCCTGATAAGGTGCGCAGGCTCTGTGAAAACCTTGTTGACGTTCACCTTGAACTCCACTCCATCGACTACAGGGAAGTGGGCCTTGCAGATTTCGGCAGACCGGAAGGTTATGTGAAGAGGCAGGTGGAGGGATGGTCAAAGCGTTACAGGGCAGCAAGGACCGGGGATGCCCCCGGTTTTGAGCGGGTTATGGAATGGCTCCATCACAGGATTCCGGAGGGACCTGCTCGCTCATCCGTGATTCACAACGACTATAAGCTGGACAACGTGGTTCTTGATCCTGAGAACCCCTTGAAGATCATCGGGATTTTAGACTGGGAGATGGCCACCATCGGCGATCCTCTCATGGACCTGGGAAACTCACTTGCCTACTGGGTGGAAAGGGATGACCCGGAGGAGCTCCAGGCGATCAGGCTCATGCCCACCAACATACCGGGCGCCCTCACAAGGGAAGAGCTGGTGGACAGGTATGTGGAGAAATCGGGGATTTCCGTTGACAGCTTCGACTTTTACTACACCTTTGGACTGTTTCGGCTGGCCGTGATCGCTCAGCAGATCTACTACCGGTACTATCACGGACAGACAAGCGACGAGAGGTTCAAGACCCTCATAGTTGCGGTGAATAATCTGGAAAAGCGGGCGATGGGGGTGATTGAAGGATATTCCTGACAGTAGGGCGTTCACCGCCTTTATGCTGATAGAGTCCCCCCTAAAAGCAGAGGCAAAGGTCAAAATAGAGGGATGAAGGAGGCCACACCATGTTGCAGGATCTACTTCTGACAGACGAGGAAAAGGGGATTAAAGAGGAGGTGAGGAAGTTTGTAAAAGGGGAGGTGCCTTCCGATCTCCTTAAGAAAATGGACCGTGATGAAATAACCTACCCAAGGGAGTTTGTGGAGGCCCTGGGCAGGCGCAATCTCTTAGGTCTCAGGTTTCCCAGGGAGTACGGAGGCAGGGGTCTCAACTGGACCGGGGAGATCGCGGCCCTGGAGGAGATAGGTGTCCTTGGCATGGCCCTGGGCTGCGCCTTTTCCATGCCCTCCATAGTTGGGGAGGCCCTCGACACCTTCGGCTCAGAGGACCTGAAGGAGAGGTTCCTGAGGCCAATGCTCAGGGGCGAGCTCGTCTCGGCCGAGGCCCTGACCGAACCCAGGGGGGGGTCTGATTTTTTCGGGGCCACCACAATGGCGAAATTAGAGGGAGATCATTTTACGGTGAAGGGTCAGAAGCGCTTTGTGGTGGCCGCCAGCGGGGCTGATTTCTTTGTGGTCTACTGCAGGACCGACCCGGAGGGAAAACCCCACCAGCGCATAAGTCTTATCCTTATTGAGGCGGACCGGGAAGGGGTGGAGGCAAAGCATCTCTACAACCTCCTGGGTACAAGGGGGGGAGGCACGGGCAGGCTCATCTTCAGGGACGTGAAGGTCCCTGCCTCCAATCTAATCGGAGAGCTCAATCAGGGGGCAGTGATCTTCAACTCCATGATGGTCCCGGAAAGACTGACCTCTGCGGGCGGGGCCCTGGGCCTTGCACGTGCCGCCCTTGAGGTGGCCACCCGTTACACCAACCGAAGGTACGCATTCGGCAGGAAGATCCGGGACTATCAGGCCGTGAGCTTCAAGGTGGCGGACAGCATTACCATGCTGGATGCGGCCCGGGCCATCACCCACGGGGCCGGGAGGGCGGTGGATGAGCGTCTTCCCTCTGCGCGACGTCTGGTAAGCGAGGCCAAGAAGTTCGCCACCGACATGTGCTGGGAGGTGTGTAATCAGGCCATGAGGATGGTGGGCGGCATAGGCTATACAAACGTCTTTCCCATTGAAAAGATGGTGAGGGATGCCAGACTCTCGCAGATATGGACCGGCACCAACGAGATCATGAGTCTCTTGATCCAGCACGAGTACTACAAGGAGCTGCTCAACGACCCCAACCCACCGCGCATGAGTGAAGAGGACGCTGAAGAGGCCCACCTGGAAGATGAAAAGGTGTACGAGGATGATGAGATGTGGACAAAGGGGTGGTAACTGTCCCATTGAAGCTCTGATGTCCGCTTTTCTGCACCCGTGGAGGAGATAACCCCGCGCTCAGGGTGTCATTCCCTATTCCCTTTACGGGGCTTCACCTTTCCCAGCATGATCCTCGCCAGGATGTAGAGCGGGATGAAGATAAACGAGGCCCCCACGTTGTGGCCGACCAACGGCAGGTCAACGGCGAGGGGGAACTGGATGGAGGAGAACCGGATCTGGAGCCATGCCAGGGCGCAGGGGACCGGCCACAGGGAGGCTGAGGCCATTGCCACCTGAAGGAAGAAGCTCTTGCCAAAGGCCTCGTTCGCCAGTCTGTTTATGGCCCTGTAGGCGGCCCTGTCACCGGCCTTCAGGGCGTTCATCGACTGGGTGTGGCGCTGGTCCACCTCTCCCACCGTCTCTTTTATGTACGATCGGTTTACCCTGAACACCAGGGCAATGGTGATCTTGCCCAGCAGGGCGGCCCATGCCGCCAGAACAGCGGTGCCTGTCCACCAGCCGATAACAGGATTTCCAGGCCAGCGGTAGGGGGCGATCAGGAAATAATCGATAGCCTCCACAAATCCTGAAACAAAATCCATCCTGGTAGGGCCTTTTGACGGGGCGTCCCGGGCCTGAACCAGGGACGCCCGTGGCAGTGTCAATGGATCAGAAGGGCGGGACTATGCTGTAGCCCAAGAAACCCTTGGTGATATATCGGATGCCCACGTAGAAGGCCAGGACCACGAAGAGCCTCTTGAGCCAGATGTCGGGGATATATTTGGAGGTGCGCGGTCCGATCATGGAGCCTATAAAGATGCCCACCAGCTCGGCGCCGATAAAGCCCCACTGCACAGGCACCCCTTTTCCCACCATATAACTGAAAATGGAAACGATCATCCCCACCAGGACCACCAGGCCGCTGGTGCCTGCCACCAGGAACATGGGGAGGCCTGCAACCGAGGTCAAAAAAGGCACGTATAGGAACCCGCCGCCAACCCCCAGAAACGAGGCCAGGGCCGCGATAAAGATTCCGCCCAGCATGGGGATGTAGGCCTTGAATTTGAACTCAACCCCGAAAAAGGTGAAACGTATGGTTCCCACAAAGAAGGTCAGGACCCAGCCTATGAGGGCCAGGGCATAGGCCAGCCATTTGCCCCCCCCTGCCAGGTTGGCCCAGAGGGCGCTCGCCACAACGACTCCCAGGGCAATGAACATGAGTGTCCAGCTCCCCTCAAGGATCTTGACCCCTTGGGTTGTTTCCCCTCCCTTCTTGGCCTCCTTTTCAAAGGCGGCCGCAGCCTCTTTCGCCTTCTTCCTCTTGGCCTGCCCGGCCTTTGTGGTCTCCCGAAACAGGATAATACCGAGAACCAGTACTGCGATGCCGAAGTAACCGATATAGGCCTTGAGGCTGATCTTCCCTGCCGTGAGATCGGGGATGAGCCAGGAACCGCCAACACCCCCTATGGCAAGGCACATGCCCAGGGGGGCCACCAGCCTGCCCATGCGGTAGTAGTTGGTGCTTGAGATGAGGCCGCTGAGCCCCACAAGCCATTGGTTGGAGACCCGGATGGAGTCGGTAACGAGTCTGTTCATGGGATAGCCCTTGCCAAAGTCCTTGGCATAGTCGCCCAGCCCGAAGATGGTGATATGCCCCACCCCGGCCATGATGCCGCCGAAGGCCCCAACGGTGGAAAAGATCCATCCCACCCATATGGCCCACAGGAATCCGAGGATATAACTGACCTTTGGGGCCCCTGGTATGCCCAGGAAGCCTGGTTCGGCCTTTTTGTCTATCTTTCCATCGGTGATTCCCTGCTCAATGGCCTCTGAAAGCTTGTCCGCAGAGGAAGGGGTCGCCAGGAACAAGGGGGAAGCAAGGATGCCTACAACCACCATCAGACATACAAACCATTTCAGATTCCTTTTCATGCCGTCACCTCCGTATAAGTTTTGGGCCTCAAAGGTAATGGATGAAACCTACACCTGTCTTCCTGAAAAAGCAAGCTCTGATTTTCAGGGGGCATAATCGCGGGTTAAATATCTTGCGGTTTTGCCTGATAGTCTGATATCCTACAGAGACGCAAGGCGTAAGGGACAAGGCTCAAGGGCCTCAGTGAGCAACAAATAACGAATAGCTAATACCCAGTACCAAACACCCAATACCCTACATCAAGCGTCCAGTATCGAGTATCCAGTATCAAGATAATATGGGAGATATTGATTGAATGATAGGAATATCCAAACTCTACTGCGGCACTGTGGAGCCTTCTGACGCCCTTCGGTACGGCAGGAGATCAAGAGACCTTCCCTCACACCTTCTGCAGTTTTCCCTGGACAAGAAGCCCGTGGTGGTCTGGAACGTCACCAGGGCCTGCAATCTCAAATGCGTCCACTGCTACGCCCGGGCCGTTGATCATGCGCGGGAAAAGGAGCTGGACCACGAACAGGGAATCAGCCTTATCGATGATCTGGCCGCCTACGGTTCGCCGGTGATCCTCTTTTCAGGAGGGGAACCGCTCATGCGGCCCGACCTGGTGGAGCTTGCAAAATACGCGGTCGCTAAGGGGATGCGCGCGGTCATCTCAACAAACGGGACCCTGATCAGCAGGGACAAGGCCCGGGACCTGAAACAGGTGGGGCTTTCCTACGTGGGTGTGAGCCTGGACGGAATGGAGGAGGTCAACGACCGGTTCCGGGGCAGGAAGGGGGCCTTTGAAGATGCCATGGCAGGGATCAGGAACTGCCAGGAAGCGGGGCTCAAGGTGGGTCTGAGATTCACCATAAACCGCATGAACATGGCCGAGATACCGCGCATCTTCGATCTGTTGGAAGAATACCAGATCCCGAGGGTCTGTTTCTACCACCTGGTCTATGCCGGGAGGGGCTCGGATCTGGTGGAGGAAGACCTGGATCACGGAGACACCCGGCGGGTGGTGGACCTGATCATGGACCGCACCAGGGACCTCCACGACCGTGGCCTGGCAAAGGAGGTCCTGACGGTTGACAACCATGCTGACGGGCCTTACGTGTACCTGAGGATGTTGAAAGAGGATGACGCGAGGGCGGAGGAGATCCTGACCCTCCTCAGGATGAACGAGGGGAACAGCTCGGGCCTTGGTATAGGGTGCGTGAGCTGGGACGGTGCAGTGCACGCGGACCAGTTCTGGCGCCATTACACCTTTGGGAACGTGCTTGAGAGGCCGTTCAGCGAGATATGGTCCGATACCTCGGACCCGCTCATGAAGAAACTGAAGGAGAAGAAAAAACATGTGAAGGGCAGGTGCGCCCGGTGCAGGTGGCTGGATATATGCGCGGGCAACTTCAGGGTAAGGGCCGAGGCCGTGACAGGAGATGTCTGGGCCCCTGACCCGGCCTGCTACCTTACCGATGAGGAGATCTCGTAAACAGGAGATAAGAGGAGATGAGGATACGACCGCGAAGGCTCAGGAGGAGTGCTGCAATCAGGGATATGGTCAGGGAGACATCCCTTTCGGTAAAGGACTTTATTGCTCCCCTGTTTGTCAGGCATGGCAGGGATGTTAAGGAGCCCATAGCATCCATGCCCGGCCAGTATCATTTTTCCGTTGATACCCTTGTGGAGGAGGCCGGTGAACTCTGGTCTTTAGGTGTCCCGGCGGTGATCCTGTTCGGCCTGCCCGACGAAAAGGACCCTACCGGAAGCAGATCGTGGGCCCGGGACGGGATCGTTCAGAGGGGAGTGGCCGCCATAAAGGAGAGGGTGCCCGAAATGGTGGTCATGACAGATGTGTGCCTGTGTGAGTACACGGATCACGGCCACTGCGGGGTCATCCGGAACGGGACGGTTGACAACGATGCCACCCTGGAACTCCTCGCCCGGCAGGCCGTGTCCCATGTCGGGGCAGGGGCCGATCTTGTGGCCCCGTCCGACATGATGGACGGACGGGTGGCCGCCATTAGAGAGGCCCTGGACCAGGAGGGCTTTCAGGATACCGGGATCCTCTCGTACGCGGTAAAGTACGCGTCCGCCTTTTACGGTCCTTTCAGGGACGCGGCCGATTCCGCGCCCCAGTTCGGTGATCGGACCGCCTACCAGATGGATCCGGCAAACGCCCTCGAGGCCCTGAAGGAGGCGGAGCTCGACATGGAAGAGGGGGCCGATATGATAATGGTAAAGCCCGCCATGCCATACCTGGATATCATCTCAAGGGTCAGGGAGATAACCCTCATCCCGCTGGCAGCCTATAACGTGAGCGGTGAATACGCCATGGTAAGAGCCGCTGCAGAGAGGGGATGGATAGACGGTGAAAGGGTGATGA
>DREN01000346.1 GCA_011051075.1 Deltaproteobacteria bacterium
CCCCAACATCCTGTTTTTTCACGGGAACGGAGAAATAGTAGCGGACTACGACGACCTGGCGGGGGCCTACAACCAGATCGGAATCAACTTCATGCCCGTTGATTACCGGGGATACGGCCGCTCCACGGGCCGGCCTACCGTCACCTCCATGATGAGGGACTCTCACCTGATCTTTGAGTTCGTAAAGAGATGGCTCGGGCAGAGGGGATATGGCGGCCCCCTTATCCTCATGGGCAGGTCATTAGGGAGCGCATCCGCACTGGAGCTTGCATCTAACCACGCAAAAGATGTGGCGGGCCTCATTATCGAGAGCGGTTTCGCCTTTTCAGGCCCCCTGCTTCGTCTCCTGGGGATAGACCTGGATACCATCAATTTCACCGAGGAGATGGGCCTGGGGAATCTGGACAAGATAGGGCGGTTTGACAAACCAACCCTAATCATACACGCAGAAATGGATCATATCATCCCCTTTGCAGACGGTCAGGCCCTTTATGAGGCCTCTCCCGCCTCGGACAAGACGTTGCTCAGGATTCCGGGCGCCAACCACAACGATATCTTCATACGGGGCCTCTCCGAGTATATGACGGCCGTTGGGACACTGGCCCATCGGGTGAGGTCTCTGGAAAAGGTTCAACCATGAAACAGATCGTTCTGGGAACTGCAGGACATATTGACCACGGCAAGACCTCCCTCATAAGGGCCCTTACAGGGATAGAAACGGACCGGCTCAAAGAGGAAAAGGAGCGGGGCATTACCATCGAGTTAGGCTTTGCCCACCTTAAACTGCCCGGGGGCAAGCTGTTGGGGATTGTGGATGTGCCGGGCCATGAAAAATTCGTAAAGAACATGGTGGCCGGGGCCACGGGGATCGACCTGGTGGCCCTGGTCATCGCCGCTGACGAGGGGGTCATGCCCCAGACCAGGGAGCACCTGGAGATCTGTCAGCTCCTCAAGGTCAGGCACGGCCTTGTTGTGCTGACCAAGATCGATATGGTGGACGAGGAGTGGCTTGAGCTTGTGAGGGAGGATGTCTCCGAGTATCTTTCAGAGAGTTTTCTGGCCGACGCCCCCGTTGTGGAGGTCTCTTCAATAACCGGGGAGGGTGTAAAGGAACTTGTCCAGGTCCTGGACAGGCTGGTTGAGGAGATCCCCGAACGGGACATGGGCCATCTGTTCAGGCTGCCCATCGACCGCGTGTTTACCATGAAGGGTTTCGGAACCGTAATTACCGGGACCACCGTATCCGGGGCCATTCGAACCGGCGATGAGGTGACCGTCTATCCCCAGGGCATATCCTCAAAGATAAGGGGGCTCCATATCCACAACAACGAGGTTAACGAGGCCCGGGCAGGACTAAGGACCGCGGTCAACCTCCAGGGGATAGAGAAGATGATGCTCCAGAGGGGAAATATCCTCGCCACCAGGGACTCCCTCAGGCCCACCTATATGGTGGACGTGGTTGTGGATCATCTCCCCAGCGCCCCCAGGAAGCTCAAGAACAGGGCCAAGGTTCGTTTCCACACGGGAACATCAGAGGTCATATCCACCCTGGTCCTCCTGGACAGGGACGAACTTAACCCTGGGGAGACCTGTTTTGCCCAGATAAGGCTTGATGCCCCCACTGCCGTGCTCAAGGGAGACCGGTACGTGCTCAGGAGCTATTCTCCGGTGCAGACCATAGGGGGAGGAGAGATCCTCAACCCCCTTCCGGCCAAGAAAAAGCGGTTCTCAGATACGGTGCTCTCCCAGCTCGAGACCCTCCACACGGGCGGGGACAAGGAAATACTCGAACTGTTCGTGTCCCTGGGTCGGTTTCAGGGGGTGGAAGAATCAACCCTCTCCTTCCTGGCGAATATGAGCAGGAAGAGGCTGGCAGACCCCCTCAAGGCCCTCAAGGCCCAGAAAAAGGTAGTTCAGTTCGACAAGGAGAAATCACTCCTGATCCATGCGGATTTTCTCAACAGGGCCACGGAGGAGGTACTGGATACCATCGGGGCATATCATGAGGCCTTTCCCTTGAAGACAGGTCTGATCAAGGAGGAGCTCAGATCAAGGACCACAGGCTCGAGAAACCCGAAGCTTTTTAACCATATTATCAGACGGCTCGCCCAGGACGGGATAATAGTGCAGGAAAACGAGGTGGTCCGTCTGAAAGAACACAAGGTAACCCTGGCCCGGGACCAGGAAAAGGCCAGAAAAGAGATAGAAGAGATATACGCCCGAAGAGGACTCCGGCCCCCCTACTTCAAGGAACTTAAAGAGGACTTTCCTGGGAGTACGGCCGCGGATGTCCTGGGGGTTATGGTAAAGGAGGGAGTACTGCTCAAGGTAAAGGAGGATCTCTACTTCCATCGAAGGGCGGTGCAGGAACTGGAAAAGAGGCTCGTTGATTTTCTGAAAACCCACGGTGAGATAACCACGCCCCAGTTCAAGGAGATGACCGGAGCATCAAGGAAGTATACCATTCCCCTCATAGAGTACTTTGATTCATCCCAGGTGACGGTGAGGGTCGGTGACAGCAGGGTGCTGAGGAGGAAGTGAACATCGAACGCTTAACATCGAATGGTGAAGTTGAAGGATCAGGGGCGACAGCCGGAAAAGAACGTTGGTCAGGTCTTGGGGATTGGATCGATGAGACTGGTTTCCGAACTGGGACTGGGGCAGAGGGAGCACATTGCCGTCGTGGGCGGGGGAGGAAAGACATCCCTGTGTTTTGCCCTGGCAGGAGAACTGGTTGAGGCAGGGAAGAAGGTGATCACCTCTACCACCACCAGGGTCCGAAGCAGTGAGGCGGCAAGGGCCCCCGTGGTGATTTTTCTACCTCCGGGAACGCCCTCTTACAAAAACATAGAGGAAGGGCTCCGAAAAGAGGCCCATGTTTTTGTGGCCCAGGGACCTGCTGAGCCGGGCAAGGTCAAAGGTGTGAGCCCGGCCCGGGCAGACTCCCTGTTTAACAGGCTCCCCCTGGACTACCTGATCGTGGAGGCGGACGGGGCCGCGGGACTGCCGTTGAAGGCGCCGGCCGACCACGAGCCGGTAATTCCCCCTTCGGCCACCAGGGTGGTTGCTGTGGCCGGACTTGAGGCCCTGGGCAGGCCCATGGATTCCAGTACCGTGTTCAGGGCAGAGATCTTCGGCAGGCTTACAGGGCTTGGACAGGGAGATACCATTACGCCCGAGGCCCTATCGAGGGTGTTTCTTTGTTCAGACGGCCTTTTCAGGGGAACCCCTGATGGGGCGGAGAAGACCGTCTTCCTGAACAAACTGGACCTTGTCTCCTCTGTAAAGGGGCCCACGGTCCTGGCCCGGCTTCTGCTCACAGACCCGGAGGCGCCAGTGAAACGGGTCGTCATGGGATCCCTGTTGAGGAAGGAGTACTGGGGGATTTAGGGGGATGGGATGAACGTCGAACATCGAACGAGGAACGCCGAACGCAATACTGGATGTAGAACGTACAACGGTACGGAATAGAGGTTGAAATGAAGGAGATACTGGAAAAGATCGATCAGGTGTTTCAGGAGAGAGGCTCCGCTGTTCTTGCCACCATTGTCAGGCAGGCGGGGCCTTCTCCAAGGGCCGCTGGAACAAAGTGCTTGATTATGGATGACGGGTCCCTTTCAGGCACCATCGGGGGAGGAATCCTCGAGGCCCAAACCGTGGACAAGGCACGGGAGGTCTTTGATGACCGTCTTCCGAAGAGACTTCACTTCTCACTCCAGGGTGTTGATTTGGCAGAAACGGATATGCTCTGCGGGGGCAGGGTTGAGATCTTCCTGGAGCCGGTATCAGCCCAGGACCCGGCTCATGCGGCCGTGTTTAAGGAGGCGGCCAAGGCCCTTGAGCAGGGTGTGGGAGGACTTCTTATCACCATCATGGACACAGAACAGTGGCAACACGGAAAGACCCCCAGGCTGTTCCTTGGAAAAGACGGGGAAAGGGCCGGGTCCCTGGCCGGGGCCTCCAACATAGAGGACCAGCTCTCAGGCAGGCTCAAGAGGATTCTTCGCTCCCGTCAGATCTCGGTCTTCAGCATGAACGACGATCACGGAAATCCGGTGGAGGTCCTGGCAGAGCCCCTTACCCCTCCCTCTTTTCTCTACGTGTTCGGGGCGGGCCATGTATCAAGGCAGATCGTCCCCCTGGCCGATCTGGTGGGTTTCCAGGTGAAGGTAATCGATGACCGCGAGGAGTTCACAGACCCTGCGCTCTTCCCCCGGGCAGGAGAGGTCCGTTACATGCCCTTTGAGGGTGCCGTGGAGAGACTCAAGATCGACAAACCCTCCTTTGTGGTCATAGTTACAAGGGGGCATGTACATGATAAAACGGTCCTGGAACAGGCCCTGAACACCAGGGCACGCTACATAGGCATGATCGGGAGCAGGCGTAAGAGGAATATCATCTACAGGAAGCTCTTAGAGGAGGGATTCACCGAGCAGGACCTTGAAAGGGTCCACTCCCCCATCGGTATTGATATCGGTGCCGAGACCCCTGAAGAGATCGCAGTGAGCATCGTGGCGGAGCTCATAAAGGTAAGGGCTGCGGAGTGATGATCGTTGATTAACCAACGGAGGTATCAATATGGGTGAGAACTATCAGACATGGCTGTGGGAAAAGACGGGAGAGCGGTGCGTCACCAACCTGAAAAAACATGGATTTGACGCCCACCTGGTTTCTACCCCTGAAGAGGCCAGGGATCTCGTACTGGGCATGGTTTCAAGTTATGAAACCTTTGGATTCGGCGGGTCCGATACCACAAGATCCCTCGGGATAATAGAGGAGCTCAAGGCCCTTGGTAAAACCGTTTATGATCACTGGCAGACCGGTCTCAGCAAAGGGGAAGACCTGGAGCTGCGCCTTTCGCAGGGTCGGTGCGACTGTTTCCTCTCAAGCGCCAATGCGGTTTCAGCCACAGGTGAAATTGTCAACGTGGACGGGGTTGGAAACCGCACCAACGCTATGACCTTTGGACCCAAAAAGGTCCTGATCATCGCGGGAATGAACAAGGTGACACCTGACCTTGATTCAGCCCTTGCCAGGGTGAGAGACGTGGCAGGCCCCATGAGGGCCAGGAGCCTCAACATGGAGACTCCCTGCGCCGAAACCGGCGTATGCACTGACTGTAACTCTCCCCAGCGCATCTGCCGGGTCACGGTAATCCTCCACCGGAAGCCGATGATGACCGACCTATCCGTAATCCTTATAAACCGGCACCTGGGGTTCTGATGGCAAAACATACTCACCGCTTTGTGGAGGAATATGACGGTCTCGTGGGGTTCGGCCTTGACCGTGAGGGAGACGCCAACACCCTGACCTACTATCTCCAGAAACTCTCAGATGACGAGTGCATGGCCCTCATCCGGAAGCGCATATCACAGGAAGACATGGAGGAACTCTTTGATCTTCTCACACGGATCCTCAAGAACTGCCTTGCCGAGGAGGAATATCACCGGGTCTTCCTCAAGGATGGGAAGTAAAATGAGGGCGCGGAAAGGGGCGTGACACCGGCGCATCACACTGGATAAACGGCCACTGTTAACGAAAACCCCTTGAAGACTGAAGAACAACCATGCCGATCCCCGGGAATCTGCTCACAACGGCCATGGCGGTGATGCCACACAGGGATGTGGACCGTGCCCTCGAAACTGCCCTGTCCATGGACATTCCGTTCTGGCCCCAGCTCCCCCATTACAGCTACTATGAGGATATGTACGTCCAGGCCTCGGAGAACTTCCCCGGGATCCTCCTTGACATGGAGAAACGAACCCTCCGTTTCTCTCATGAGAAGTTCATCACTGAACTGGAGGAGGCCATGACCCATTTTGAAGAGCCCGATTACTTTGATATCAGCGACACATACTCGGTGGTCTACGGGCGGTTTCTCAGTATGGACCTCTCTGACCGGCCGGCCATCCGGGGGCAACTGGAAGGGCCCATAAGTTTCGGGTTCAACGTTGTTGACCAGGATGACAGACCCATCCTCTTTGACGACACGATCCGGCCCTTTATGCTGGACTTCATGGCCAGACGTGTGAACGTGCAACTGGGCAGGCTGAAGAAGATCAACCCCAACGCTTTCATGTTCGTGGATGAACCGGGCCTGCAGTTCCTGTTCAGCGCAATGGCGGGATATGGGGACCAGGCGGCACGGGCCGATATGGAGATCTTTTTTTCCCTGATCCAAAGACCCCGTGGGGTGCATCTGTGCGGGAACCCTGACTGGGACTTCCTCCTTGGGCTGGATCTGGACGTGCTCTCCCTTGACGTCTATTCAAACGGGGAGGTCTTCGCGTCCTACGGCCCCTCCATCAGGCGCTTTCTGGACCGGGGAGGGGTCCTGGTATGGGGGATGGTGCCCGCCAACTTCGAGCCCTTTGAAAGGGAAAATATGGAGTCCCTTGAAAGCCGGCTTGAAGAGATATGGTCGGCCCTGGAAAAAAAGGGGATCGACAGGGATTTCCTCCTGTCCCGCAGCCTCCTATCGCCCGCCACCTGCTGCCTTGTCAACCCGGACGGAGAAAAGACCGTGGAAAAGGCCTTCAAGACAACCTCCAGGCTGTCCGCCCGGCTTCGTGACAGGTATCGCCTGCCATGATCCCGGGATTGGGGTAATTGCTTGGAATAAATAGAGTTATTGGCTTATCAAAATCCTAAAAATTCCAATCCCGCTGAAGCGGGACCAAAATTCAAAACAGATAAGATGGCGGCGATATATCGAATCAGTGATTGAAATAGTTTAATCACGCGCAGCGCAGGCGCTTGCGCCGCGTGTTGTAATTTGTGATTTTGATATTGTTTGTAATTTGATCCCGCGATGCGCGGGATTGTAATTTGTGATTTTGATGCGGTAACCGGAAAAGCAAATCGCTCCTATCCCTGCG
>DREN01000378.1 GCA_011051075.1 Deltaproteobacteria bacterium
CATAAAACATTTCACCCTGCAGCCCCATCGATCTATCCTCCTGAGACCAATACCTGCGCGCGCCATCTCTGTATCAGTGACAATGGTACACCCGCGCCTTATGGCCGCAATACCCGCCTGCACGGCATCGTTGTGGAACACCGCCAGGGAGAGGAGTTCAAAATCGGCGCTGGTATGGATCATGCGGCGCACCACTTCCCAATGCGCCCCTTCAAAGGGCCTGGGTTCAAGGACCTCTGAATCGATGATGGCGAAAGAACGGCGCTCGATCTCATCTGGTTCTGTAATCTTTGTTATGCGTGTCATTCCCCCTCCTGCAATTGTCTCATCCGTATCTTCGGCAATATTCGACAAGATTGGGTGCCACCGCCGGGTTTGATCCCCAGTGGAGGTGCACGTAGGAGCCCAGCACCTGGTTCATCTGAAACCCTTCCCTGATCCCTGTCCGCCCCCTGCGGTTCGAAACCCTGTACATGGTCGAAACATCGGTCGGTGCCTTGGAAATGGTGGAATAGTGAAACTCGTGACCCCGTATTGTGGTGCCCGGAGGCCCCAGGATGGAATCCTTTTCGGTTATGACCTCCCGGTAACCCAGGGCCTTCAATCGCTCTACCATCCGGCACCTGAAGGGAAAGACACCGACCATGGGTTGGTCAGCACCATGGAGGTCCTCAATCTTCTCCATGAGATACATGAATCCCCCGCATTCTGCATACATGGGCATGCCGTCAAGTGCGGCCCGGAGGATTTCGCGGTTCAGATCACAATTCCGGGAAAGAGTTTCTACATGAAGCTCCGGGTATCCTCCGCCCAGGATCAATCCCTTGATTTCCGGTGGCAGGGATATGTCTCTGAGGGGGGAAAAGGGTACAATCTCTGCGCCCGCTTCTTGAAGCAGCCGGAGGTTCTCCTGGTAATAGAAACAGAATGCCTCATCCCTTGCGACAGCGATGCGCACCCCCCGGCCTTCCTCTTTTTTGTGGGGAGAAGGGGATTGGACATCAATGGCATGCAGCGATTCCTTTCCTTTCATGCCCTGCCGTCGTGTTTTCTCCAGGAGACCATCCAGATCAACTCCCTCTTCGATCCATTGGGCCAGTTCATCGGCCTGAGGGGAATCCGCACCCATGTCTTCCACTGTGATCAGTCCCAGGTGCCGTGAGGGAATCTTGAGGTTCTCCCTGCGCGGCAGACACCCCAGGATCGGGACCTCCGGGAGCGACTCGAAGGCCTCTTTCAGGATTTCCGCATGGCCCGGACCCGCCACCCTGTTTAAAATGACCCCCGCAAAAGGAAGACTGGAATCAAAATGAAGAAACCCGAGGGCGATTGCAGCCGCGGAGCGCGCCATGGAAGCGGCATCAATGACCAGCACCACCGGGAGGTCAAGCCATTTTGCCATGTGGGCAGTTGAACCGGTCTCATCTTTTCCGGAAAATCCGTCAAAGAGCCCCATGACCCCTTCCACCACGGCCACATCCGCATCAAAGGTATATCGATTGAAGATTTGCCGATTTCGTTCGCGCTCCATCATCCAGCCGTCAAGGTTGTGGGACGGCCTTCCCGTTATCAGCGTATGGTGCCCGGGATCAATGAAGTCCGGCCCCACCTTGAACGGCTGCACCGTGAGACCTCGCCTTGCGAGTGCCGCCATGATTCCAAGAGATACGGTGGTCTTGCCGCATCCGCTGTGGATCCCGGCAATGACAAAAGCTGACTTTATCATAGCATCCCGATGATCCTTTCCACATCGCAATGAGTCTTAAAATGGTCTGCCAGCCGGTCGTACTGATGAAACCGTGCCCTTCTCCCGCAACCGGCCTTCCTTGTTTTAAGGCCCTTGTGGACTCGTATTTCGTTCAGGAACCAGCTTCTCAAACCCGGTGAATCCAGGAGCCCATGGACATAGGTACCCATGATCAGGCCGTTCTCACTGCTCCATCCGTCTTTCCACGCCCTTCTTGAACCCTGTTCGTGTATTCTGAGAAAGGGGCTTCCACCTTTTCCGGTCATCCTTGAACGGCCCATATGGATTTCATATCCGGTCACTTTCCTGCGATTCAGGAAACAGGTCCCGGTCACCTTTCGTACTACTTTCTCACCTGCAAGCACCGTCTCAAGGGGGAGCAAACCGATTCCTTTTATCTCTTTTCTCCGGGACTCCACACCCAAGGGGTCTCTGATTGTTTTTCCCAGGAGCTGGTAGCCCCCGCAGATTCCCAGGATCCTGCCGCCGTTGCCGGCAAAGGACCGTATGGTCCTCGTCCATCCGGAACGTTTCAACCATGCGGCATCCTCCATCACGTTCTTTGCGCCCGGCAGGATCAGCCAATCGTATCCACCTGTCAGATCGGCAGGACGAAAAAGATAGTTCACCACAACATCCCGTTCCTGTTCCAGGACTGCCAGATCCGTAAAATTTGAAATGGAAGGAAGTTTCAGCACGGCGATGTTGACCGTGTTCGGCCCTATGGGGCGTCCTCCGCGCCTGTCCTTCTGGACAGCCACAGAGTCTTCGGCATCTATGATAATGTCGTGATAAAAGGGGACAAGGCCCAGGACCGGTTTCCCGGTCTTCTCCTCTATATACTTTATGCCGGTTGAAAATAGCCCGGGGTCGCCCCTGAATTTATTGATAAGAAAGCCTATGGTCAGGTCCCGCTCTTCCCGATCCATGAGATTATAGGTGCCGATGATCTGGGCAAACACGCCTCCCCGGTCGATGTCCGCCACCAGGAGACAGCGGGCCCCGGCCGCCTTTGCCATCCCAAAGTTGACCAGGTCATTTTGTTTAAGGTTCATCTCACAGCAACTGCCGGCGCCCTCCATGACAACGACTTCGTACTCATCGGCAAGCTTCTTGTAAGAGGCCAGGACCGCTTTCTTCAGTTCGGGCTTCAGCGCATGGTACGAGGCGGCATCCATCTGCCCGTATACTTCCCCCTGCAAGATAATCTGGGCGCCCAGTTCTGATGAAGGCTTGAGCAGGATCGGGTTCATGTGGACGGACGGTACCAGGCCCGCTGCCTCGGCCTGGACCACCTGGGCCCGGCCGATCTCGCCCCCTTCTGCCGTGACATAGGAGTTGTTGGACATGTTCTGGGCCTTGAACGGGGCAACCCTGAAACCCCTCCGCTTCAATATACGGCAAAAGGCCGTGGCAGCGATGGATTTCCCTACATCACTCCCGGTCCCCAAAAACATGATCGTCTTGGCCGTCTTGTGTTTCCTTTCCATAAAGCCCTTTCTTTCAATCCCTGGCCCTGTTGACGCAATGGATTGCGCCCAAAAAGAAAAGCATGCCAATAATCGCCAGCAGGACATACGATGAATAAGTGACCGGAGTCCTGAAGGCTGCCGCCCGGATGGCTCTTGAGGCATGGGTGAGCGGAAGAAAAAAAAGGATCTTCTGTGCCCATACCGGCAGCCGGTCCACCGGGAAAAAAGTGCCGCCGAGAAAGGCCATGGGCGTAATGACAAAGTTGGTCAGCATGGCCTGATCAGCATGGGACTTGACCACCATGGCCAATCCCACTGCAAGGGATGAAAACACGAAACTGTTCAGGAACACGGCCAGCCAGAACAGGGGATTGTCATAGGAAAGCACAATGCCGAAGAACAGCCCGAGCATAAGAATGATTCCCACGGAAAAGAAAGCGCGGGTTACCCCGGCAAGGGTCTCGCCGATGACATAGGAAATATTGCTGATGGGCGCTGCCTGGAATTCCTCAAAGATGTGCCAGTAAAATCGGGAGATATTGATCTCACTGCCGATAGCGAACGCCCGGGTCATACTGCTCATCGCCACAAGGCCGGGCACCAGGAACTCCATGTACGTATGCCCGTGGATCGTCACCGCCTTTCCCATGGCATATCCAAAGGCAATGAGGTACAGAAGGGGGGAGACAGACATGGATGCTATCATCTTCGGGAACCGTCTTTTCAGGATAAGGAATTCCCTGTAGTAAACTGCAAAGAACCCGTACATTATTTGACCTTTTTTCCGGTAAGCGCGAGGAAGGCATCTTCCAGGTTCACCCGCCTGAAGGAAAAACTTTCGTCCTGCGTAGCGGTATATTCTCTTGCCGCTTCCTTCGTTTTGAAATAGATGGTTTTGACATTATCATCAACGACCCTGTCAATGGCCCATGCGCCCTGGCGTGACATGAGGGCCCGGGGACTGTCAACCGCGATGATCCCGCCCTCATCCAGGAATGCAACCCGCTGCGCCAAAAATTCCGCTTCCTCAATATAATGGGTAGTAAGAAAAATGGTCGTCCCTTTCTTTTGCACCCTCTTTATCAGCGCCCAGATCCGCCGCCTGATCCCTGCGTCCAGCCCGACCGTGGGCTCATCCAGAAAAAGGACCCTGGGGGAATGAACCAGGGCTCTGGCTATGGTGAGCCTCCTTTTCATCCCTCCCGAGAGCCGTGCAACAGGCGTCTTTTCCCGGTCACCCAACCCCACATAATCCAAAAGTTCCCGCATCTTTTGCTTCCGTTTTGCTGCCGGCATTCCAAAAAGCAGGCCGTGGATCGTCAGATTTTCGAAAACCGTCAGTTCATTATCCAGGTTAATGGTCTGGGGAACCACTCCGCATTGGCGCTTCGCATCAAGGGCCTCATGTTGGATATGAAACCCATTTATCCACGCATCCCCTCCCGACCGTTTGGCAAGGCCGGTCAGGATGCGGATAGTCGTGGTCTTTCCGGCCCCGTTGGGCCCGAGATAGGCAAAAAGTTCGCCTGCAGGCACCCGGAAACTGACCCCATTCAACGCCTGCACATCCTTGTATGATTTCTTGAGATTATTGACCTTGATCATTATTTTTCTATACCGTCCCTGGCCATGACACCCTGCTTGTAGTAGTGCTTAATTTCCTTCATCTCGGTCACCAGATCGGCTTCTTCTATGACCCGTGGATCTGCATATCTTCCGGTAATGACCATCTCGATGTTCTGCGGCCGTGTGTGAATAAGTTCCAGCAGGTCCTCGACGGTAAACAGGTTATAATACGTCGCGATATCCGCCTCATCAAGAACGATCACATCGTATTTTTCCGACAGCATTACTTGCCTGACCTCTTCCAATCCTTTCTGTGCAACCCTGATATCCTCGGGATCCGGATCACGGTGGAGGAAAAAACGGTTGCCATACTGTTTTATTGTAATTACGTCGGATAACCGGGCCAAGGCCCTGTGCTCGCTATATTTCCTTCCCTTGGCAAACTGTGCGATATAGGTCCTGAGCCCCGCACCCGCGGCGCGAAGCGCGAGCCCAAAGGCTGCGGTTGTCTTTCCCTTTCCATTCCCCGTATATACGTGAAGATACCCTTTCATTGAGAACCCCTTTCTTTCAGCACGCCTGTTCTCTTTATTGTTTCTCGGCATTAACTGTCCGCCAAGCACTTGGCTAGCTTATCCGGAAAGGATTCTATGGAATTGACGCGCTCCACCGACGGAAACGCGGCAAGTGCTTCCGTCTTCTCAAGATATTCCCTTTTGCCGATGGTAATAATCTTCGCCTCTGACTGATGCGTGTATGCATCGCTGACAAGGGCCAGCTTTTCTCTGATGGGAATGGAGAGATCCACGACAATCACGGAAAAGGAATCCAATCGAATCGCCTTTCTGGCAGACATGATATTGGGGTAGTGAACTGATGCCCTGTCATGATTTTTCAGGTGATATTCGATGAAATAACGCCTGTCAGGACTGTCACTGACAATCAAAGTACGATGCTGTTTCATAATCCACCCCCTTCAAATGTGTTTACGAGTTCATGATCTCATCTTTTTCGTTTTTTAATAATCAGGAGCGAAAGATAGGGCGGATGTGATTTCTTGGCGTATTGGGACACCTGCGATACCTCCTCATCCTCCAATCCGCACCTGGATATGAGCACGGATTTCTCTCCCAGTTCAAGGCGGTTCAACGTGTCCATGATTTCGTCAAACCGTTTGTAGACCTTCAGCATGACCACGTTGTCCGTATGGTCGATGATCTGTTCCAGCCTCTTCGCGCCCATCGCGCCTGAAACCACCGTAAAAGACTCCTCCGCTTCGGCCAGGACCCGGCCGGCAGCGGCTGCGGCGGCCTGATACGAGGTAATTCCGGGGATGATCTTAATCGGCACATGGGGATCCGTCTCCCGGATGGTTTGCAGGATATAACCAAACGTGCTGTAGGTCATGGGGTCTCCAAGGGTAATAAAGGCTGCGTCTTTCCCTTTTTTGAGAACCTCCAGAACCCGGCCGGCGTTTTCCCGCCATGCGACCTCCAACATCCCCTTTTGTTTGGTCATGGGGAATCCGAGAAATTCCACAGGCACTCCCTTCCTGAGGTGAACAGAGGCAATGTTTCTTGCAAGGGAATGACTGTTTTTCGTGGAAGATGCCGCAAAGACGACCGATACCCGGTGGAGTATCGCGGCCGCCTTCAGGGTGATTAACTCCGGATCCCCGGGGCCGACCCCGATCCCATAGAGTGTTCCGATTCGCGTCATATTTTTGCCTTATTATCGTGTTGCCTGTACGGCCTTTGAAATAATTTTGAATGCATCCATGCCCGATACGGGGCCGTCAGGGCTGAAAAGGCCGTCCCGGGCCAGGGCCATGATCCCCAGTCCCACGGCGGTCCGAACCTGTTCAAAGAGGGGGTCCGAATCCCTCACGTCGCCTATGGTGACCGGGTCTTTCACCTCGGGGAAATCGAAATATACAAACAGCGCATATGCCGCCGTACTTCTCTTGACGGGACTATCAGGGTGAAATGCGGATTTTTCCACATGGGGAAATATCCCCCGATAGACGGCGGTTTCAATAAACTTGTATGCATTGCCCATATAGTCCACATCCCTGAAATCCCCGTACCGGTGC
>DREN01000419.1 GCA_011051075.1 Deltaproteobacteria bacterium
CCTTTCTGATCCCTCAAGGCCACGTTATGTAGTGTCCGAACGAAAACCAGGATTTTTTGTTCAGATCAAGGAAGACGATCCCGCCACGGCGGGATTAACCGCAGGAATACATTGAGTATTTCGAGGATTAAAATTTGAGTCTGACGCAGATATGGGCGAAAAAGACGGTTTTCGTTCAGACACTATGTAGTTTAACCAAAAAATTGCTGACTTAAGGAGGTATTTATTGTGGGTGAGATTATTGCTCCCATGGGGGGAAAGGTTATTGAGGTAAAGGTAGAGGTCGGGAACGCGGTGAATGAGGGCGATGAGGTGGTCATCCTTGAGGCCATGAAGATGGAACTCCCCATAGCGGCCGAGATATCCGGTACGGTAAAAGAGATCAAATGCAGCAAGGGTGATACTGTTGAGGCCGAGGGGGTCCTCATAGTGCTTGAATAACTATCATGCAAGGGGTGCCTGCGCAGTTTCTGTCACATATCGATTACTCACCGGACCACATAAAAAGCCTCTTCTCGGGAATCTGAGACAAGAGGCTTTTTCTTTTGCGGATTATGTGGATTTGAACCGAAAAGAACCAGGTATGGGGAGAAACCCACGGGGTGGGACACTTCACCCCCTGATCAAGGCTTAATTGATCAGCCGGCCTTTTCCTTTTTTTTAACCGACCTTGAGATTATACTCCCGGAGAGAGCCATGCCCAGGAAAACCAGCATGAGTACCCCGAAGACTGCTACATATCTGAGGACGAGTGTTCCTATAATCCATGTCCAGTTGTCTTTGAGAATAACCACCTTTGTTTTGTCTCCGCCCCCTTTTGAGATTGTTATGGAATGCCAGGGCATCTTTCCGTCGTCTTCAATATAGGTGGCGTCTCTCCACTCCCTGAACTTGATGTTTTCAAAGTCCTTTAACGCCTCTCTGTAGAATGAAACCACCTCATCGTGGGACATGGGGAGATTAAGTTCCAGGCGTACATCGGTCTTATCAACGGTTTTCCCCCCGGGTATGACCGGCGCTCCGAGGAAATCCTCCCCGCTTGCCAACAGGGGAAAAAGGATGAGGACCCCGATTAAAACTATCAGTTTTTTCATCGTTATACACCTAAAGACGTTTTTTGGGAGGAAGTGAACCCGCGCAAGATTAAGGAATTCCTCAATTCTTTAATCCCTCAATTCCTAAATTTATCTTAGTCAAACATGGCGATAAACATCCCCGCTGCCGCGGCAGAACCGATAACCCCGGCCAGGTTGGGTCCCATGGCGTGCATCAGCAGATGATTTGTCCTGTCATATCTGAGCCCCTGCATCTGGGAAACCCTGGCAGCCATGGGCACCGCCGAGACCCCTGCCGAGCCTATGAGGGGGTTGATCTTCTCCTTCAGAAACAGGTTCATGATCTTGACCGTCATAATACCGCCTATGGTACATACCCCAAAGTCGATGAGGCCCAGGCTGAAGATGAACAGGGGCTTCCAGCTCAGGAACTTGTCCGCGTGCATGGTTGCCCCCACCGAAATACCCAAGAATATGGTAACGATATTCATGAGCGATCCCTGTGCAGAATCGGTCAGCCTGGCCACCACACCGCTCTCTTTCATAAGGTTGCCTAACATGAACATCCCCATCAAGGGGATCACTGACGGCACCAGGAGGGCGATGATACCCACGGTTATCAGGGGAAAGAGTATCTTCTCCTGTTTTGAAACCTGCCTCAGTTGACGCATCCGGATCTTTCTTTCCTTTTCAGTGGTCATCAGTTTCATGATGGGCGGTTGGATAAGGGGGACCATGGCCATGTAGGAATAGGCGGCCAGGGCATTGGCCCCCAGGAGCTGGGGCGCCAGATGCTGGGTCAGATAGATGGTGGTGGGTCCGTCAGCCCCACCGATTATACTCACGGAGGCCGCCTCCTTCAGAGTGAAACCCACCAGGACCGTACCTGTAAAGGTTATAAAAACACCCAACTGGGCCCCTGCGCCCACAAGCAGGGTCTTGGGGTTGGCAATGAGGGGGCCGAAGTCGGTCATGGCGCCCAGGCCCAGGAAGATCACGCATGGAATGACCTCCCATTCAAGACCGTAGCGATAAAAGACCTGCAGGAGCTGGGGGTGACCGTGGGATTCTCCCATGAGCGGAACAAGGGGGAAGTTGACGATAAATATCCCGAAACCTATGGGCAGGAGCAGAAGGGGTTCATATTTTTTTGCTATGGCCAGGTATATGAACAGGCAACCCACCCCCCACATTATAATGACGTTCCATTGAAAGTTGAACACCCCTGTGGTGTGGAGGGTGGTGTATAACATGTCTAATACTTCATCGGCCGTCATGTCTGGATCCTCTCAATAGTCTGGCGAAATCGTACCCTTTATACCCATCTCGGGCAACTGCGGCTGCCCTGGTCCGGTATGGACCTATCTGTCAGGGAACCTTTCCGACTCTAATTCAGCCCTGAGACCCCAAGGCAGGGGGGGAAGTAAATGGGTTATGGCTATAATATAGCTACAAGTTGTTGTCAAGTATAAAATCTGTGTTTGGGGGGAGGCAATCATACGATGCAGGGGCTTTCCAAAAAAGGGTTTGACAGGCTCAACATGTTGCAATATTTTCCTGAAGCAGATATGGTTTGATAGAGTTTAGGGTTGCTTGACTGTTCAACCACTTAACCCGGTCTTAATGGATTTTGCTCAGGAGGCTCATGATGGCGGAACGTAGAGATTATGAAGATTTGCAGGCGGTACTCAAGAGGTGGTCTGAAGAGGTTGAAAAGAAGTTAAGCAAGAGGCCGGAGAGAAAGGCCGAGTTTGTGAACACCTCGGGGATCCCGGTCAACAGGCTCTACACCCCCCTTGACAACGGGGATGCCGGATACCTGTCAGAGGTGGGGCTTCCCGGTGAGTACCCCTTTACCAGGGGTGTTCAGCCCACCATGTTCAGGGGGCGGTTATGGACCATGCGACAGTACGCAGGCTTTGCCACTGCCGAGGAATCAAACAGAAGGTATCGCTTCCTGCTGGGCCAGGGCCAGACCGGTTTATCCGTGGCCTTTGATCTACCAACCCAGATCGGTTATGACTCTGACAATGAGATGGCCATAGGCGAAGTGGGAAAGGTGGGCGTGGCAATAGACTCCCTCAGGGACATGGAGACCCTTTTTCGCCAGATCCCCCTTGATAAGGTCAGCACCTCAATGACCATTAATGCCCCCGCCGCCATACTCCTGGCCATGTACATGGCCGTGGCGGAAAAACAGGGGGTCCCGGCCCATAAACTGAGGGGCACCATACAGAACGATATCCTCAAGGAGTACTCATCCCGGGGCACCTATATATTTCCACCCAGGCCTTCCATGCGGATTATCACGGACATATTCTCCTTTTGCACGGAAAACGTCCCCATGTGGAACACCATAAGTATCAGTGGGTACCATATTAGGGAGGCGGGCTCCACGGCCGTGCAGGAGGTGGCCTTTACCCTGGCCAACGGGATCGCCTACGTCCAGGCGGCCCTTGAAGCCGGTCTCGACGTGGATCTGTTCGGCCCCAGGCTTTCGTTCTTCTTCAACGCCCACTCCGATTTCCTTGAAGAGATCGCCAAATACAGGGCAGCCCGGCGTTTGTGGGCGGAGATAATGAAGGAGAGGTTCAAGGCAAAAAATCCCAAATCATTGATGATTCGGTTTCATACCCAGACAGCCGGATGTACCCTCACGGCCCAGCAGCCCAAGAACAACATCGTCCGCGTGGCCTTTCAGGCAATGTCCGCGGTCCTTGGAGGGACCCAGTCCCTGCATACCAATTCAATGGACGAGGCCCTTTGTCTCCCCTCTGAGGAGGCCGTTCAGATCGCCCTCCGAACCCAGCAGATGATAGCCTATGAAACGGGAGTGGTCGATACGGTGGATCCCCTGGGCGGGTCCTACTACCTTGAGAACCTGACCCGCGAGATCCACGACCGGGCCGCCGAATATATCCGGAAGATTGATGAGTTGGGAGGGGCCGCCCAGGCCATTGAAAAGGGCTTTGTGCAGAAGGAGATCCAGGACAGCGCCTACAAATACCAGCGGGAGATTGAAAGCGGGGAGAGGATAGTGGTGGGGCTCAACCGCTTCCAGGTGGAAGAGGAAAGGCCGGGCGATCTCCTGAGGGTGGATCCCGCGGTCCGCACATCGCAGATCGAAAGGCTGAGAAAACTCCGGTCTGAAAGGGATGCCGGCGCAGTGGAGAAACGCCTGTCCGATCTTAAACAGGGGGCCCAGGGAGACCAGAACCTGGTTCCCCTCATATTGGAGGCGGTCAAGGCATACGCCACCTTGGGGGAGATATGTGACGTGCTGAGGGAGGTCTTCGGTGAATACCAGCAGGTAAATACCCTCTGATAGATTGTTGACTTGTCCGCCGGCTGTGTGGCGGATTGTTATAGCAAAGCGGAAATCCCGCCTTGACCAGATTTTGGGGCGGGAATGATTGACTACCAACGAACGACGGATATAGACTTCCAGATAAAGATTTTGGACTGCGTTATCGGTCGGAATCGTCGACCACGTACTCTGGGTACGACTTACTCCGATTCCTCCCTCTGGCCTTGCTAAAATTTTTATCTGAAACTCTAAAGCAAATCATGAATTGGTATTTGGGAGACATCGGATATGGGAAAAGAGAAGAAGATAAGGGTATTAGCAGCCAAGCCCGGACTTGATGGTCATGACAGGGGGGTCAAGGTTGTGGCCTCTGCCCTCATGGACGCCGGCATGGAGGTGGTTTATACCGGTCTGAGGCAGACCCCGGCACAGATCGTGGAGTCTGCAATCCAGGAGGATGTGGATGTGATAGCCATGAGCATCCTGTCAGGGGCCCACGACTACCTTTTTCCAAAGGTGATGGAGCTGTTGGGGGAAAAGGGCGTGGACGACATACTGGTCATAGGCGGGGGTATTATCCCTGACGAAGACATCCCCATATTGAAAGATGCGGGTATTGCAGAGGTCTTCGGACCAGGTACCACTACCACCGAGATAATAGACTACATCAGAGAAAACGTTAACTGAGCGTCATACTTTCAGGCCAGAGTCCCTGCCCGCCGTTTATGACAGTCAGGGGCCCTGGTATTCCACCTGCATGGGGCCTTACTCGTTCTTCCATTCAGGTTTCCGCTTTTCCAGAAAGGCCTTAAGCCCTTCCTGGGCGTCTGCTGTGTTCATGAGTTCGTTCAGGTAGATATCTTCAATAACCTTGAGGGATGGGTCAAAATCGTCCATGAGTCCGGCCGTTATGGCCTTCTTGGTCTTTCTCAGGACCTCTGCGCTCAGTCTGAGGTAGGGCTTGGCAAATTCATCCGTGGCAGACTTGAGTTCATCTTTGGGCACGACCCTGTTTATCAGCCCCATGCTAAGGGCCTCTGAGGCAGGGATAATCTTCCCTGAGAGTATCAGCTCCATTGCCGCCTTGCGCCCAATAATGCGGGGGAAGATCTGTGCGGCAATGGGCGGAAATACACCCACCTGTATTTCAGGCTGACCGTACTTGGCGTCATCGGAGGATATTACCAGGTCGCAGAAAACGGCAAGTTCACATCCGCCGCCCAGACAGGAGCCGTACACAGAGGCCAGTGTGGGTATCCCGAGACCTTCCATAAGACGGAACATGCGGTGGAAGGCATGGATCATCTTCGGGGCCAGATCACCCATATGTTCTCCCACATCCACCCCGGCTGAAAAGCATTTTCCCCTGGCGTCAAAAAGCACCAGTTTGAGATCCTTTTTCCCCTGCCACCCCTCTAACACCTCGTTGATCTCCCCCATCATGGCGATGTTGAGGATATTTACGGGGGGCCTGTTAAGGGTGATGGTGCCCAGACCATCTCTGAACTCAACTTCAATATGTTCGTAAGCCATATTCTTCTTGCTCCTTTCCCTGAATCTGTTGTCAGACCTTGGACGGTCCCTTTGACTCTCCGGTACAAAAAAGGCAGGCGGGCATCTATTGCCGCCCTGCCTGCCCATGGGGATTGACAAAACCGGGACAGTCCCCCTACCTATTCCTTGGGCTTGCCAAGGGCTTCCGCGAACATCTCCATATCCCAGGTCCTGCAGTCCGCGATGTTCTGCCGGAACTTGAGGAAGTCGATGGTATCCTGGCCCGTGAGCCGCTTGGTATTGAAGGCCCCGAAGCCAAGGAAGGCCTCTCCGCCCATGTTGGCGGCCAGCCAGTGACGGTTGTAGTTCTTGGAGTAATCCCAGAAGAACTTTTTTTTGGCCCGAATACTGTCGATGGACTTGATCAGGCACCCGGGGAAGAGGTTGGCAAAGGTCCACACGATCTTGTCCACCTCCTTATCCAGGAGTTCAAAGTCCGCATTGGCCTGATGCTCCTTCACAAAGGCGCGGGCCTTCTTGCCCTCTTTGCCCTTTTTGTACTCCCCGTACACGATCTCCCCGTCTTCAACATACCTGTCCGTAATAATCATGGGGTTCCTGACCCACTTCCCATCGACCTTGAGCACAGGGACCACCTTGCTGATCAGGTTTTTCATCTTCATCTTGTAGGCTGACCACATCTCGCAGGAGACGCAGTTCCACATGGCATCCTCCATGCCAAGGAACCAGGGGAGGAAGTCTGAAGAACCGCCGTCAGGAGCGGAACCGTGCCTCGGCCCTGCCTGTCCGAAGATGGCCAGGTCTGAGGAGACGGCCAGGTCGCAGGCCATGCCTATCTCCTGGCCGCCTGCCACTCTCATGCCATTGACCCTGCAAATAACCGGCTTTTTGCATGCAAGGATTGAATCCACCATATGGTTAAAAAGCTCCATGTACTGGCCGTATTCATCGCATCTCATACTGTAGAACTCGCTGTATTCC
>DREN01000421.1 GCA_011051075.1 Deltaproteobacteria bacterium
CGGGATGCCTATTTACCAGGAAGGGGGCAATTCTTCATTTAGGGGCCACGATTAGGTTCCCCCCCCCGTCTATCAGCTCGTGGGCCCTCAGATCGAAGGTGAGCCAGACGGCCTTCAGGTCCCGGGCCAGGGCAGCGTAACATGCGTCGTACCCTGTCAGGCCCAGCTTCACAAACCTGTCCGCCCTCTTGGCCAGTTTCTCTGTCATGGGCTGCCGGAAGACCCCTCCCTGGAGCAGGGAAACCATTCCCCTTTGAAAGGCCCCCAGCCCTGCGGGATGGAGACGTTCCAGCACAGAGAATACCTCAAAGGCTAACAGCTCGGGAACCGCAAACAGGGCCGGGGCATCTACCACCTTGGCCAGAACAGCGTCCGCATTGGGATGGACCTCGTCCTCCAAAAACCAGCGTATTGCTACCGAGGCGTCAACTACCCATTTCATCTCTCATATCCCCTGAGTTCCCGAAGCAGAGCAATACTGGAGACGCCTCCCCGCCTTTTCTTGCGCAGCCTTCTTATTGAGGATAGAAGCCGCTTTTAATGATTTGCATCAAAAAAACTTGACAAAATAAGTGATATTTACTAACTCATAAAAAACAATATCTATTCGGGCCAGGTGTAGTCTATGGTGAGGATTCCTAACCCTCTCTGCTCATAGGATTCAGGGTGGGGTCTTCAGCATCAACAGGCCCGGGAAGGGTGAGATCCATGAGTGAAAACGTGGTGTTGGTCAAGAAGGAGGGGAACACATGTACCCTCGTCATGAACAGGCCCCGGGTCATGAACGCCCTCAACCTTGAGATGGTGGTGGGGTTGAGCAAGGCCCTTGAAGAGGTTTCCGGGGACAGGGAGATAAGGGTGGTCATTGTAGAAGGGGCGGGAGACAACTTTTCAACGGGGGCCGACCTTTCCCTGCTGGCCCAGGATTTTTCAGGCGGGGAATGGCTGGAGGCCATGAAGATTTTCGGGAAGCTGGTGACGCTCCTGAGAGAGATACCCCAGCCCGTTATCTCAAAGGTGAGAGGCGCGGCAGTGGGCGGGGGATGCAGTATCGCCCTGGCAGGGGACTTTGTGGTGGCCTCCAGGGACGCCAGGTTCTGCCTGAACTTCGTGCATATCGGAGCGGCCCTGGACGGAGGGGCCACGTACACCCTCCCACGGCTGGTTGGCCTGGTAAAGGCCAGGGAGATCGCCCTTTTAGGGGAGTTCATCGGCGCGGAAAAGGCCGAGTCAGTGGGCCTTATCTACAGGTCAGTGCCTGATAAGGACCTGGACCGTGAGGTCGGTCTCCTGGCCGGGACCATCGCATCCAAACCTCCCATGGCCGTATCCCTGATAAAGGAGGGGCTTGAAGAGAGCCTGGGCATGTCCATGAAGCAGGTCCTTGAATGGGAGGCCTCTCACCAGTCCATTATGCTCCAGACCCCTGAACACAAGGAGATCGTGGGCTTGTTCCTCAAATCCCGCGGAAAATGATTTATGGCTGAAGCAAGGTCATGGCCTCCCGGCCGCACAAAGATTACCGGTGCCCTGAGGGCCCTCCTTGAAACAAAGGACTTCGGCGCCATAACCACGGCTGAGATTGCCAGGACCGCCGGGGTTACCGAGGCCCTCATCTACAAGTACTTCAAGGACAAGAGGGACCTACTTTACCAGGTCCTGTCCGAGTACCTGGAGCACTATCACTCACGGGCCGAGACCGATATCAAGGGGATAAAGGGGGCTTCAAACAAGATCAGAAAAATAATCTGGTCCCATATCAACGTCTATGCCACGGACAGGGTCTTTGCCAAGATCCTCCTGTTGGACGTACGCAGCTTTTCCGACTACTACACAAGCGAGACGTACAAACTTGTAAGGAAATACACGGGGATCCTGTTGGAGATCATAAAGGAGGGGGTAGCGGAGGGGGAGCTGAGGGACGATATTCCGCCTGTTTTTTTGAGGCAGGTGATCCTGGGCGCCATTGAGTATGTGTGCATCAGGAGCGTGATCCTTGGCCGCAGCCTGTCACCCGACGATCTCACGGAGAACCTGTGTGAATGCATTTTCAAGGGGATTGAGCATAAGGGAAAGAGAAAGTAGGAGATTCATGGCAATGGGAAAGTGGATGGACGGGTATCTGGAGAAACTTGCAGGGGTTCGCAGGGAGAATGCTGGGTGCGGGGGGCCGGAGAGGGTAGAAATCCAGCATTCCCTGGGGAAGCTCACCGCAAGAGAAAGGATAGACCTGCTGGCCGATCCGGACAGCTTTGACGAGCTGGGCTCTGTGGTGCGGGAGTTCAGACTTCCCGGACAGGAGGGTGGAAGGCCCAGTCCGGCGGACGGGGTGGTAATGGGCCTGGTCAGGGTGAACGGCAGGGAGACCATGGTTTACTCCATCGATTTTACCGTCATGTCGGGGAGCATGGGAGATCAGGGGGTGTGGAAGATCGCCGAACTGATCAGGATGGCGGGCCAGGAGCAGGTTCCCATTATCGGCATCTTCGACTCTGCCGGTTCCAGGCTTGATATAAGAAACGGTTTTGTAGGCCTCCACGGCATGGGCAGGCTGGTAAGGGACTACTGCCTCTACTCCGGTGTGATCCCCCGCCTGAGCCTTGTGCTTGGGCCGTGCACAGGACCCCTGGCCCAGGTTCCGGTTCTCTCCGATTTCATGATCATGAACTCCAACACGGGGTTCCTGTGGATGGGGGGAGAGGTTGAATCGGATGGGGCTGGTTCGGCAGATTTCCATATGGAAAAGAGCGGCCAGTGCCACCTGACGGCCGACAGTGACCAGGAGGCCATTGCCATGGCAAAGGAGATCCTCCGGTTCGTTCCCCAGAACTGCTGGGAAAGTCCTCCGGCCCTCAAGAGCAACGATGACCCGGAAAGACGGGAGGAGGCCCTGCTCAACATCATGCCCGACGATCCCAAGTTCACCTACGACATGCACGAGGTCATAGAGCTTATAGTTGATAACAGAGAGTTTTTTGAACTGCAGGAAGACTTCGCCCCTAACATGATCGTGGGCTTTGCCCGCTTTGACGGTATGGCGGCCGGGATCGCGGCCAGCAACCCCGATGAGCTGAGCGGGATTATGGAGCCTGACTCCTCTGACAAGTACGACCGTTTCCTTATGTTCTTAGATGCCTTTAACATCCCGCTCATAACCATTTCCGATACCACCGCCTTCCCTCCCGGGGATAAGTGGGAACGGATGGGGGTCATCAGGCACGGGGCAAAGAACCTGCACGGCTACTCACACCTGACCAATCCAAAGGTGACCATAGTACTGAGGCGATCCTACGGCGGGTCCAACATCGTCATGGGCTGCAGCAAGATGGGACCGGACTTCATCTACGCCTGGCCCACCACGGAGTTCGCGCCCACAGGGCCTGAGATGATCGTTCAGGCGGTGTTCCACAAGCAGTTGGCCAAGGCAAAGGAGGACGGCAACTACGAAGACGTGTACAACTTCTTCCTGAACATCCTGAAGAAGGAGTTCAGTGTCATGACCTTTGGAAAGCTCTACACCACCTGGTACACGGTCAACGAGGTCATCGATCCCAGGGAGACCCGTCCCAGGATCATAAGGGCACTGCGGGCAACCATGAACAAGAAGGAGAAGATGCCGGAGAAGAGGCGATTTATAAAACCTGCGTAACTCTTTTTACGGGTAGTGGGAGGTTGGAGCCGGTATGGGGCAGTTGAAGCTGGAAAGAGTGGAAACTGGAAATTGGAAATTAGAAATTGGGGGTTGGAAGGCCGGGGAGTGCCCCTTTCATATCCGGCTTCAGATTCCAGTATCCAGCATCCATCTTCCAGTAAGGGGGTATTGAAATAATGGGCAAGAGGATGGAAGAGGCCGTCAGAAAGTACCACGAGATCCAGGAGAAAAACCTCCTGGGCGGTGGTGCCCGTCATATGGAGAGGCAGCACAGTCGAGGCAAGCTATCGGCCCGTGAGAGGATCGAGGCCCTGGTGGACCCAGGATCTTTCAGGGAGCTGGGTTCCTCTGTGGGTACCACCAGCGTGCGTATTGACGGGCAGGTGCCGGAAGCCCCGTGCGACGGAGCGGTGGTGGGTACGGCCAGGGTCAACGGCAGGATGATCATGGTTCACGCCAGCGATTTTACGGTCCTGGGCGGATCTGTGGGGGCCCAGCACATGCTTAAATTCTCAAGGCCCATAGAGATGGCGGCCATGTGGAGAATACCCTACGTGATCCTCCTGGACTCTTCAGGGGGGAGGTTAGGCTACAGGGACGTGCCCATGGCAGGTATAGACTGGCAGTTCAGGCTCCAGTCCATCTACTCGGGCGTTATTCCCCAGATTACCGTGCTCATGGGGCCCTGCATTGCGGGCGGGGCCTATATCCCGGCGCTGTGCGACTTCCTTATCATCAGCAGGAACTCGGGCAACATGTGGCTGGGCGGCCCCAGACAGACCCAGGCCGCCACCTCAGAGGTCATAGACAGAAACGTGGGCGGCGCTGACTACCACATGGAGCTCAGCGGAACCTGTGATCTGGTGGGGGACGGTGACGAGGAGTCGATTGTGCAGTGCAGGGAACTTTTAAGCTACCTCCCCCAGAGTTTCAGGGAGGCCCCTCCCAGGGGAGAACGGACCGATGATCCTGAAAGGGAGGTGGAGGACCTGTCCGACCTGGTTCCGGACGAGTACGAAAAGACCTATGACATGCACAATGTCATAGAACGGCTTGTGGACAACGGGGATTATCTCGAGATCAAGGACAGGTACGCCATGAACCTGATCACCTGTTTCTGCCGGTTTGACGGCCGGGTGGTTGGGCTGGTGGCCAACAACCCGATCCACCCCGGCAGCACGCTTAATCCGGATTGCTGCGACAAGTACTACCGCTTTCTCCAGGCCCTTGACGCCTACAACATACCCCTTGTGAATATAGTGGATACTCCCCCCCTTGTTCCCGGGGAGCAGGATGAGGCCCGGGGACTGATCAGGCATGTGGGCAAAATTGCCGACGTCTATGCCACGGCCACGGTGCCCAAGATAAGCGTGATCCTACGCGAGGCCTATGCGGATGCGGGGGGCATGATCATGGGGGGACTCAAGAGCATGGGCGCCGACCTTGTCTATGCATGGCCCATTGCCAGGTTCGGGATCGAGGCCTCCCAGGTGGATTACAGGAAGGTGTACGGAAAAGGGGTCGAGGAAGAGGCCTACGAGGCCTATATGGGCAGGTCCAGGGAAAAGGTGGACGTGTTTGAGGCGGGCCGCACCTGGACGGCCCAGGTCCTTGACGAGATCATACTGCCCAAAGACACCCGGAAGAAGATCGTTGAGGCCCTGGAGATCACCGCGCGCAAGGAGGAGGCGGTCCCTGAAAGGGCGAAGAACCACGGGGTCCCGCCGGTTTAGTGGTTAGGGAATGACGAGCCTGAGACGGGAACCCCTCTTCACGGTAAAGGAGGATAATATGAGTTCAAAGACGGTTATCACCTGCGCACTGACTGGGGTCTTGACCGACCCTGCTCTCCATCACGTGCCTGTGACGCCCGAGGAGATGGCCGACCATGCGGCCCAGGCCTATGACGCCGGGGCCACCATTGTCCACTGTCATTTCAGGAACCAGGCAAAGGATATGGGACATCTGCCCACCTGGGATCTCAAGACGGTGGGGGATATACTGGCGGCCATAAAGGATCGCGTACCGGAGATTATCATATGCATGAGCACAGGAGTACTCGGCCCTGACATCTCAGGACCTGTGGCCTGCCTTGAGAAGTTCAAACCGGAGATGGCAGCGTGCAACGCCGGTTCGCTCAACTATCTCAAACTGAGGAGCAGCGGGGCATGGGCCTGGCCCCCTGCGCTCTTTGACAACCCCGTTGAGAAGATCCAACGGTTTCTTGACGTGATGAAGGCGAACGGGGTCGTTCCCGAGTTCGAGTGTTTTGACTCGGGGATCGTGAGGAGCGTGGGGCTCTTCAAGCGGAACGGTATGTTCGAGGGAGACCCCCACATATCCTGCGTCATGGGCGTGGCCAGCGGCATGCCTGCCAAGCCAAGCTGGCTCCCCCTGCTTGTGGAAGAGATGGTGGAGGGTACCCACTACCAGGTTATTGCCGTGGGGAGAGAAGAGGTCTGGAATCTTCACCGCAGGTGCGTGGAACTTGGCGGCAACGTGAGGACCGGCCTTGAGGACACATTTTATCTGCCAGACGGCCGCAAGGCCGTAAACAACGGAGAGCTTGTTGAGGCCCTGGCCCGCATAGTACGTGAGGTGGGCAGGGAGATCGCGAATACCACCGAGGCCCGCGAGATCTTAGGGCTGCGGCCTGCGTGAGGAGGCATACCCAAGACAAGAAGGCAGAGGATTGATCTTTCAGGAGAGGAGAGAAGGGAGTAAATGGACGGATCCGAGGATATGGACAAAAAGGTTGAGGTGAGGGCCCCCATGTCGGGGGTATTCTACACGAGGCCGTCTCCGGACCAGGCCCCGTACGTGGCGGTGGGGGACAGGGTCAAGAAGAAACAGGTTCTGGCCCTCCTTGAGACCATGAAGGTGTTCCAGAAGGTCAAATCACCGGTAAGCGGCAGGGTGGTGGAGATCGTGGCCCCGGAAGAGATCCCCCTGAAGGACAACGATCTCATGTTCGTTATTGAGAAGGAGTGAACAGGCATCGGGTTACACCATGGGGGGATCAAAGATGGGGCACATGGGGGCCGGGGGTTTCAGGCAATAAGGGAAAGGGACTTTCTGGAGAGAGGAACCGATGGCCTTTTCAAAGATACTGGTTGCAAACCGGGGTGAGATCGCGCACCGGGTCATCCGGGCCTGCAGGGAACTGGGGATCAGGACCGTGGCCGTATATTCAGAGGCCGATGAG
>DREN01000082.1 GCA_011051075.1 Deltaproteobacteria bacterium
GATCATACCCATGATTGCCTTGAAAATTGGACAGTCAGCATTTGAAAAACCATAACATCCTGAAATAGTAGAATATATTTTCCTACTCAACCATTTAACCACTCAACTATTCAACGAGGTCTGCAGTTAGGGGCTGGGGTCAGTTTTCAAAGCAAGCCCTGTACCATGTCATGCCCGAGCAGGGGGAAGGTTTTTCAGAACATGTACACCAGATTCTACGGACTCACAAAAAAGCCCTTTGAGAATACGCCGGATCCGGAATTTCTCTACCTCTCCGAGAACCATAGAGAGGTCCTGGCTTCCCTGGCCTATGGTGTAAATTCCGCCAAAGGCCTCATACTGGCCATGGGTGATGTGGGAACCGGAAAAACCACCCTGATCAATGCCCTTAAAAAACAACTGGATCCCTCCTTTGTGGTCGTAAGGATAACAAACCCCAGGCTGGTTTTTGGACAATCCACCTTTACCAATATTCTGGAGTATTTTGCCTCGGAGTTGGGCCTTGATTCCGACAGGACCAATAACCGGGATCTATTAGAGGCCGTTACAGATGAACTGGAAAGGCTGGACAGGAGCGGAAAAAAGGCCATCCTGATTATCGATGAAGCTCACCTTCTTTCAGAAGAGTCCCTCCATGACATCAGGCTGCTCTCAAATATTGAGAACGAAAAGACCAAACTGATTCAGATACTTCTGATCGGTCAGGACGAGCTGAACAGCAAGCTTCAGAAAGATTCTCTCAAGGCCCTCAAGCAACGTTTTAACATCAGTCGAAGGCTCAGACCTCTCAACAAGTCTGAAACGGGCGATTATATAATGCACCGTCTCAGGGTGGCTGGAAGAGATTCTCAGATCTTTGACAAAAGGGCCCTAGACCTGATCTTTAAGAAAAGCTCAGGTGTTCCGAGGCTGATCAACCAGATCTGCGACAGTTCCCTCCTCATCGGTTATGCGGTTGAGGCCAGGTCAATTGGCAGCAAAGTGGTCAGAGAAGTCATCAACGACATGAACGCCGTGTACGAACAGCAGGAGGGCCGGTCCGTATCCCTTCTGCACAGGTGGAGATGGTCCATTACCTGGGTAGGCATTGCCCTCCTGATCGCGCTGACAGTGGCAACTCTGACCGTTGACAGACGTTTTTTTCCGTGGACCAGGACGGGTAAAGATTCGGCTTTGTCCAGGCCCTCGGAAATATCAGAAGGGGGACAGACAGCGAACGAATTCCCGCAAAAAAGAATGCCCATCGCCGATACAACCGCTCTTGATCCGGGATTGCTCGCCACTGAGAATAGGGGTGCAGCCGTCAGTAAGATACGGGCTGAGACTCACGCAGTCCCGGACCGCCCCGGGACCAAAAAACCACAACCCCATGGGGCAGAACCTTCAGGAGGGGATCGGGGGCTGACAGGAGCAGGAGAAGGTCTCCCGGCCTGGGGAAATGGAGATGGGACAGGCGACCTGGAAGGGGAGACCGTACAAGAGCCAAAGGAGGACCTTCTGGACGCGTGGTTCCAGGATCGGGAAGAAGATAACCAGGAGGGGGTTGAATCAGACGGTTATTATAAGGTCAACAAAGGAGACAGCCTCGCCAGTATTGCGGGCCTTAAAGCTGTTTATGACGATCCCCTCAAATGGACCAGTCTCCTCCGGCTGAACCTGGACACCCTTGGTTCCATGAGGGCTGGCCAGAATTTTGAACACAGGGAACTCCCCGAAGGACTCCATCTGCGGTTCATAACCCCTGAAGAGGCCGTGATAAATCTGAAGGAGGTCAAGGGAAAGCCATGGGTGATCAACATCTTATCCGCAAGGACCCTTGAGAGGATCGTCCCATACGCTGTGAAGCTCATAAAAAACGGTTATCATGTGTACCTTACCAGGACAGATATAAAGGGGGATGAGTGGATAAGACTTCGCGTGGGTTTTTTTAAGACGGTCCCGGATGCTGTTGCAGCACAGAAAGAGATAGCCTCGATCCTCCACATTGACGATTCATGGGTGACCCGGATAGGCAAAGAACTGGAGAAATACGGGGGGTACTAAGCCTGCCACGATTCAGACCCATAAAGTAGAATTCATCCTCGCTTGCCGCAAATTTTTCAAATAATTGATATCTTGACAAACCATTTTAAATATGCTATCGTATAACAGTTTCTGTAAAGATATAGGAGCAGAAGGTGTTGCAGGAACCCCATAACAGCCCATCTGGGATGGAAGTGGTAAAGATATGATTTTGAGATGATCTCTTTTATAGAGCTTTCGGCCTTATCCCTGAAAAGAGGAGCTTAAATGGAGGCAACTGAAGCAAAAAAGCCATCTCTTAGGGATTTTCTTTACGTGGTTTTCAAGCGGAAAACCGGGATTCTGATCTTCTTCTGCGCAACTGTTTTTGCGGTGACCCTGGGTACCTATCTGTGGAAACCCACCTATGAAGCCACTTCTCAGGTATTGGTAAAGATAGGCAGGGAAAACGTATACATGCCAGCCAGGGGGGACGTCAGTCCCGTAGTCCGTATTGATCGCGAGGAGCAGCTCAATTCAGAGATCCAGATCCTTAAAGGCCGGTCCCTGATAGAGGAGGTGGTTAACTCCATAGGCCCTACAGTGATTTATAAAGACCTCACCGTAAAGGAGACAGGGATCGTAGGGGGGGCGGCTGAGGCGAACAAGCAGGAGATGCTCGTGAACGAGGCAACTCGCAGCCTTCAAAAGTCACTGGAAGTCAGAGGGATAAAGAAATCCAACGTAATTGAGGTAAGTTTCAAACACAACAATCCCAAGATGGCAGCCTTGGTGGTGAATAAGCTGGTCAAGCTCTTTCTTGACCGGCATCTGGAAGTCCATAAGAACCCCCATTCTTACAGGTTCTTTAAAGAACAATCCGAGATCTACAAGAAGAGACTGGTAAAGGCGGAACAGAGGTTGGAGGCCCTGAAGGCTGACCACGACATTACATCCCTGGAAGAAGAGCGCAGGCTCTATTTAGCGCAACAGGGCGATCTTAAAAACGATTTGAACCGGACCGTTGTTCAGGAGGCTGAGACAAGAAACAGGGTTATTCAGATCAGGCGACAATTAGCCGCAACTTCCAAGGTTATTACCCAGGAAAGAGAAGTCGTCACCAATCCATATCTGATCAATACCCTGGAGGCGAGGCTGGTGGAGCTGGAACTTAAAGAAAAAGAGCTCTTAGGCAAGTATACGGAAGGCAACAGACTGGTGAGGAACGTCAGGGCAGAGATCGAAATGGTCAGAAAAAAACTCAAAGATCAAGAGGGCAAAGATTATGGAAAGACCCTTTTCGGTCCCAATGTAGTTCACCAGCGACTTCAAGAAGAGCTTTTCCGGAACGAGGCTGATCTCACCGCCCTGAGAGCCAAAAAGAAAGCACTGACCTCACAACTGGCAGAGTACAGGGAAAAGCTTGAGAAACTGAATGCGATTGAGATGGAGTTGAACCAACTAAAGAACCAGTTAGCTCTGGATCAGGAAAATTACCGGCTTTACCTGAAAAAATTCGAGGAATCCCGGATCTCAAACGCGATGGATGAGGAGAAGATTGCCAATATCAGGGTCCTGGAACCGGCTGTTCCGCCTCTGAGGCCTGTTAGCCCAAAGAAGCGCTTGAACCTTGCCCTCGGGGTCTTCCTGGGGATGTTTGGAGGTCTGTTCCTGGCCTTTCTTATGGAATATCTGGACGATAGCCTGGATAGACCCGAGGATGTGGAGGAACACCTGCGTCTTCCTGTACTGGTGTCTATCCCGGAGTTCAAGGGATGATTCTTGTTGAGTCGTAAGCTTTGTGTGATTTCTGCAGCCTATGGGAAAAACGTTTGAGGCCCTCGAGAGGGCTAAAAAGGAGGCGAACAGGGAGATTCCGGATCTTTTAGGGGGACCACCTGCCGGGTTAGGTTTAGATCCGGCTGCCATGGAGTGCTGTCATGAATTAAGAAACACCGTTCAGGCCAGACATCCCGACAAAAATATCAGGAGCATTCTGTTTGTGGGAACCTCACCGGGAGACGGATCCTCCACAGCGGCCATCAACTACGCCACGGCTTTAGCCCAGGATACTGAGAAAAAGGTCCTGCTGATCGATTTTAGCGGGGTGAAGTCCAGACCGGGCCAGGCCCCAGGTGAGGCCCACCCCCGAACTAACATAGATAATGGGGAAGATCGGAAACGTAGGTTCCAGGTCAGAAAAATGGGGACAGGTAATCTTTATTGCCCTGTCCAGAGCATTGCTGGTGCGGAATTCCTTGAGCCGGACCGGCTCGACAGGTTTCTCAAAGGGGTGTTTGAAAGATTCTATTACCTTGTAATGGCCTGTCCAGTGGCGTCCGGATCCTCTGAAGTGGCCGCAATCTGCGCCAAGGTGGACGGCATAATCATGGTGATCCTTTCAGGGAAGACAAGGGAGCAGATTGCTCTCAAGGCCAAAGAAGACCTGGAAGGGGCCGGGGGCACGATCCTTGGTGCGATTTTAAACAGGAGAAAGTACTATATCCCCGAGTTCTTCTACAGGCGACTCTGAGATTGGCTCCATGAAAAATACCTTTAGGAACAGTACGTTAACCATCTCCATGAGAAGAGCTCTGTACAGAAGGGGCAGGCTGATTCCATCCCTTGTTCTGATCTTTTTGATCATGGGCTGCGGTTCTTCTCCTGACATCCCAAAGGCCGATGACCTGACCGTGTCTCCTGGGCCCAGGGGTCCCCGGGTCTACCTCATTCAGCCTAATGATCAGCTTGACATCAAGTTCTTCTACAATCCTGAACTTAACGAAACCATCACCGTACGACCTGACGGGAAGATATCACTTCAGCTCATAGACGATGTCCAAGCTGCCGGAAAGAGCCCGTCAGAGCTGGATGAGATCCTTACCCGTGCATACGCCAGGGACCTGAAACAGCCTAAGATTACGGTTATGGTCAGATCCTTTACCGGTCGCCAGGTCTTTGTGGGGGGCGAAGTGAACACCCAGGGGATCGTGGAGTTCACCGAAGGCATGACGCCTCTCCAGGCCGTCATAAATGCGGGAGGTTTCAAGGAGACTGCCAAACCTGAAGAGACGCTTGTTATACGCAAGGGTAAGGATAATCGTCCCATTCCCATCCGTGTGGACCTGGAAAATGAGTTTTACGGGAGAAGTCACGATGCCCCTTTTCAGCTCCAGTCCTTTGATATCGTATACGTACCTAAGTCAGCCATTGCCAAGGCAAACAAGTTTGTAGACCAGTATATCCAGAAACTGCTCCTGTTTCGGGGCTTTGATGTTAGTTTCGGATATGAAATATGGCGTTTCTGGGACAACCAATAGGAGGCTGCTGCAGACGGCAGGAAACAGATACAGTGCCTTTATTCAGGAAAGAGAAAGCACCCCTTTGCGGTATTTATTCTGAAAAGGAGTTTCATGCCCTCATAGAACATGAGCGGCGGCGAGCAGATCGCACGGGTGTGCAGTTTTCAGTTGTGCTTTTTGATGTTTCTGACCAGCAGGAGGCTACAGATAACCTATGCCTGCTCCAGGAACTTGTAGTGAATTCAACACGCTCCACCGACGTCACAGGCTGGTTTGATAGCCATCACATGGGCGTGCTGCTGATCGATACTCCCAGGAATGGCGCCTGTGAGTTCGTCAATAAACTTCTTCAGCGGTTGCCTCCCGGTCAGCGGGCAGATCATCATATCCTTACTTATCCCTCTAAAGATTCTAAGCATTTTTCCCCGGTAGATTCTATTGAACCCGGGACTAAGGATCCCCACAGGTTTCAACAGATCAACCTGTTTGAACCACAAACCATTCAGGCCGTGGCTGAAGTCCCTCACTGCCATACTTTCTCCGCCGAAAATCCCTCGGAAATGCACAGGGGGGGATGCTTTCAAATGCATGTGTCCGGCCTTGACCCTCATCTGGGAACCCGTATCCCTGTCTGGAAACGTGCCTTTGACCTCGCATCAGCCATACTCGCGCTCATTGTACTCTCACCCCTCCTACTTTGCACCGCTCTCATGATCAAGTCTCTATCACCCGGGCCTGTTTTGTTCAGACAGGAGAGGATCGGTTATTTGGGTAGACCGTTCAAGCTCCTTAAATTTCGTACCATGAAGGTCAATACGGACACTTCCGCCCATGAGGATTATGTCCGTGGTCTTATAAGGGGTGAATCGGTCATGAAAAAACTGGACCATGATTCCGAGCTTGTCCCATTTGGGAAGTTTCTCCGAAACTCGGGGATTGACGAGCTGCCTCAACTGTTTCATGTGCTTACCGGTACCATGTCCCTGGTAGGTCCTCGTCCCTGCCTTCCGGTGGAGTTTGAGGAGTATCTCCACTGGCATAGGAGACGATTCTACACCTTGCCCGGTATCACCGGCCTCTGGCAGGTTAACGGGAAAAACGAGGTTACTTTTGAGGAAATGATTCGTCAAGATATAAGATACGAACAGAAAAGATCTTTCAAGGTGGATCTTCAAATAACATGGAGGACCTTGCCCGCCCTTATGAAGCTCATGCGTGATGGTTGAACAGGTGGGCAAGGTATCCTGATGGTTGCCGGAGGTCCGTCGTAACAATGCAAATGATTTCTCTGTACTTTGGGTGATTGTCCTCAATCGCGCGGAGGAAAAAATGGTAAACAGCCGACCGGGGTTCCGGGACCGAGTCAAACGGAAGAGTGCTTTGTGGAAGAAAGATTCAAGAAGGGCGCCCCTTTGCGGGGTCCATTCAATCGGACAGTTTCGTGTTCTCATCGAGCATGAACGACGACGTTCAGACCGCACCGGCGATAGGTTCTCAGTGGTCGTCTTCTCCGTTGAAAATCCCGATGAGGACTTGCGCAGTCTATGTCTCC
>DREN01000001.1 GCA_011051075.1 Deltaproteobacteria bacterium
ATAAGCGCGCTTGAAATCGGTGCAATCAGGCACCAAACCCGGGCCTTTTGGTGTCAAGGCGCACCTAAATCTCCGGCTTTATACCCGAACCAGTTGTAAAAGACTATCTTTTTCAGCGATGTCGCCTCTCTTTAAGATCGGAATTCAGGCTGGCACAGATAATGCAATTTGTTTTTTCGATCTGGGACCTGACACCCATCCGGCGTCCAACATGATCTACGACCTTGGCCCATGAACATAAGGAGGAGGCTGATGAACCTATCTCATATTCTCAAGCGGCACGTGGCCGACAATCCGGATAAGACGGCCATCATCTTCAACGACCGCCGTATCTCCTACGCCCGCCTATACGGAATGGTCAACAGGGCCGCTGATGGGCTCCTGAAGATGGGGCTGAAACCCGGAGACGTGCTCTCTCTTTTCATGCCCAGCCTGCCTGAGCTCATCATAGGCTACCTTGGTACGGTTCGAGCCGGACTTACCGTTAACGTGGTCAACGCCATGCTCAGGGAACAGGAGGTGGAGTACATCCTCAAGGACTGTGAAACCCGTGCGGTCATAGTGGATGACACGCGGCTTTCCATTATCGAATCGGTCAGGCCCGGGCTTAAATCCCTGGAACAGATTGTTGTCCATGGTGACCCAGGCCAGGGCGGATACCCCACATTCGAATCTATCCTGGACATTGGAAATGCCGGTTTTAAACCCGAGGGAACCAGGGGGAGCGACCTTTGTCATCTCATGTACACCTCCGGGACCACTGGCTGGCCAAAGGGGGTTATGGCCACCCACCTGAACATCTGGCATAACTGCACCGAGTTCGGGAAGGTCCATTTCAAACCTGAAGATACCATCATGGTGGCCACCCCCATCTTCCACTGCTGGGGTCTTGTAAACGGCACCTTCGGCATGCTCTCACGGGGCGGCACCGTGATCACGGTGGAGCGATTTTATCCGGATCAGGCACTGGATCTCATCGAACGACTGAGGCCCACCATTTTCCAGGGGGTCCCACCCATGTACAACCTCATGCTAAAGGATCCGGACCTTCATGCCAGGGACATCTCTTCGGTGGTATTCTGCCTCTCGGCTGCCACCAAGATGCCTGAGAACCTGATCCGCCAGATAGAGGAGGTCCTGGGGTGGCGCTACGCAGAGGCGTGGGGCCTCACCGAATCCTCCTGCGTGGGCACCACCGCCCCCTATACCGAAACCCGCACAGGCTCCTGCGGAAGGGGTATGGATGACGCGGAGATCAAGATAATAGATGAGAAGGGCCGGACCCTGCCTCCCGGTGAACAGGGAGAACTGTGCGTAAGGGGGACCTGCGTAACAAAGGGATATCTGAACAAGCCCGAGGTCACCCAGGAGGTCTTTGATCCCGAAGGCTGGTTTCACGCCGGGGACATCGCCTATATGGACGAAGACGGGTACGCCTATATTGTTGATAGAAAGAAGGATATGATCAACGTGGGGGGAGAAAAGGTATTCCCTTCGGAAGTGGAAGACATGATGATCGTACACCCCAAGATCAAAGACCTGGTCATAGTGGGCATCCCTGATGAGCTGAAAGGGGAAGTTCCCAAGGCCTTTATACAGCTCGACGAGGGAGAGACCGCCACCCTGGAGGAGATAAGGGAGTTCTGCAGGCCCAGAATGGCCCCCTACAAGGTGCCTGTTGCCGTGGAGTTCGTTCAGGAGGTTCCCCGTTCCGCGGCAGGGAAGGCCCTCAGGCGACTCTTAAGGGACAGGGAATGGGAAGGAGTTGGGAGTGAGCAGCAGGAAGAGAGCGGCGAGCAGGGGGCCAGATGAGGTCCGTGATGAGTGATGAATAATAACAGATAACACGGTGAGGAGAGATTTATGAACTACAAGTACATGCTCTATGAAGAAAAGGGAGATATCGGGATATTGACCCTTAACCGGCCTGAGAAGCGCAACGCCCTGGGCCATGAGTTTGAAGAGGAGATCATCGCCTGCCTGCAGGACGCCGGGAAGCGGTGCGACGTGAAGGTCATCATCCTGAAGGCAGCAGGAGATATATTCTGCGCGGGCCACGACCGCATGGAGATCCTGAATCAGCCCCTGTCGAGCATACGGAGGCTCTTCCAGACCTCCTTCAACCTGATGACCACCATACGCACTGCCCCCCAGTGCATCATAGCCCAGGTGCAGGGTATTGCCATGGCCGGGGGCTGTCATCTGGTGGCGGGATGTGATCTCATCACCGCAGGTGAGGAAAAGGCCAGATTCGGCATGACCGGCCTTATCTACTCCTACAACTGCACCACCCCCACCGTTGCCGTGAGCCGCGCCGTGCCCCAGAAGAAGTGCATGGAGATGCTCATGACCGCCAACCTCTACACCGCAAGGGAGGCCGAGGCCTTCCATCTGGTAAACAGGGTCTTCCCCGATGAAAGACTTGATGAGATGACCTTTCAGTGGGCCATGGAGATTGCAAAGAGCAGCAAGTACGCCATCTATATGTCCAAACAGGCCTTCTACGCTCAGATTGAGATGTCTGAATGGCAGGCGTACCACTACGCCAAGGAGATGATGGCCATGGCCGGGGTCAGCGTGAATTCCACGGAAGGGTTCAGCGCCTTTCTTGAGAAACGGGAACCAAAATGGGATGAATCCACCCCCTTCTGATGCCGCGTATTGGAGTCTTATTCGATTTTGACGGGACCCTGACCCTGCCCGGGGCACTGGACTTCCCCGCCATCAAGGAGGCCCTGGGCTGCCCCCGGGACCAGTTGATCCTCGAGTTCGTGGAATCACAACCGCCTGACAGGCGGGCCATGCTCATGGAGATCCTTGAGCAGAGGGAGGCTGAGGCGGCCCGGGCCTCCCTTCCCAACAGGGGGGCTGAAAAATGCCTCCTCACCCTTAAAGAAAGGGGGATCCCCGTGGGCATCCTCACCAGAAACAGCCTCAGGTCTGTAAAGGAGGCACTGAACAGATTCACTAAGATCGCCCTGGATGATTTTGCCGCGGTCGTCACCCGTGACACCTCTCTGCCCAAACCCCACCCAGAGGGAGTGCGCAGGGTGGCGGACCAGATGGGGCTGTTACCCTCCCAACTGCTGATGGTGGGGGATTTTCGTTTTGATATTATCGCCGGGAAAAGGGCCGGGGCCATCACGGTCCTCCTCACCAACGGGGGCGGATCGGTCATGATCCAAGGCGATCCCGAACCGGATTACACCATACGCCACCTTGAGGAGCTGCCAGGCCTCCTGTCACGACTGGGCGTCAGCGGGCTCGACAGGGGTGGTCCCCTGGTTTCTGCCTGCCCAGTCTCCTGATCAACTTAGACGCCACCCCAGAGACGAGGATAGCTGACAGTGCAAATGCCCCAAGGAGTATGGCTATCTCGTGGGCCGCGGCCCTGGTCCATTCAAGCCGGCCGCTCCCGTAATAACCCATTCCCGTGAAAAGGGCGATCTGTATTGCCACTGAAGCGCCGTCCACCACCATAAACCTCCTAAGAGGGTAGTCGGCCGCCCCTGCCGCAACATAGGCCGCCGCCCTTATGCCGAAGGTGAAACGTGCCAGAAAGAGGGTCCATCCGCCGTGACGGGAAAAGGCCCCCCGGTACTTTTCAAGTTTTTCAGGACGGACAAAACGGTTGAGAATATGAGAAAGGGCGGGCCTGGAAAAGAGCCATCTCACAAGGAGGAAGAGGCTAATATCTCCGCAGATCAGGGCCGCGTACCAGAGGGTCATGGCCTCCACAGGAGGACAGATCTTCTGATACAGGGCGTAGCCCCCGGCTATGAGAAGGGCGTTTTCAGGGACAGGGAGCCCCACCCCCCCTGCGTAGAGACTGAGTGTAATGCCCCAGAGGACCGAACCGACCGGCAAGTGCATCAGAGACCCATCCGTTGTAAGAAGTCTGGGGCATGGAAATTCTGCGGGCCATGCCCCCCGGTTTCATCCCACGTCCACATAACGAAGAAACTCTTCGGGTTTCCCCCTCTCGCTTCTGAATACGTTGGCAGGATGGTCCTCCACAGGCGTGCCGATGGCCATTCCCATGACCAGCATCTGGTCATCCGGTATACCCGCGTGCTTTCGAACCACTCCAGGATATCTGACGGACTGGGCCAGAAAACATGTCCCCAGGCCCTGCTCCAAGGCCAGAAGGGCAATAGTTTGAAGGATAATTCCACCATCCATGAGGGCGTAAGGGTTGAAACCGGTATCGAGGTGAAGGTAGATCACATGGGGCGCCCCAAAGCATTGCATCATTTCTTCATAATAAGCGTTCCTCTTTTTCTTGTCCTCTCTGGTGATGCCAAGGGCCCGGAAAAGCGCCTTACCCAATCCTTGATATCTGGTCTTCTGGATCACATTGAACTCAGCAGGCATGGGAAAATCGGGATTGGGGGGTGTTTTTTCCCCAGACATCCGGACGTACTCTTTCTTGATTTTCTCAAGAGTCCCTCCTCCGATCAGGGTAAGCCTCCATGGCTGGGTATTGCCCCAGGAGGGAGCCTGGAGCGCGTCCTCCATGATTTTCTCGAAGACTTCTCTTGGAACCGGTTCTGGATTAAAGGCCCGGATACTCCTCCTCTCCAATACTGCCTCTTTCACATCCATGATCTTCTCCTCTTTGCCGTGCGGACGACAGGGTCATGGTTTCTCACCATTTCGCCGACCGCAGGCAATACGCCGAACCCTGTGGAAGCACCCCTCGGCGGGGAGCCAGCGCACCTGTGAGTAGGGGCCCGAAATCAGTGAAACCCTATTTCAGCCTTGGGTTCTTCCGCCGATTGGATCTGCCCGAACACGCTCTCATACTTGGCGATATTTTCGTTCAGGGCCGCCACTATCCGTTTAACATGCCCCGGGCTAACAATGACCCTGGCAGTAACCGAACCTGCCGGGGCGGCCACCATGAGAAAGTCCATGATGAACTCCTCCCTGGTATGGGATATGACCATGTTGTTGGCGTATACACCCCCGTGCAGGCTGTCTGGAAACTTCACCTGAACCTTCTTATTGTCTGGCATAAACCGTCCCCTTTCAAAAAATAACCTCAGCATCAGACCGCGTAGCCGGCCCTCTCCGCTCAAACCGGTCAGGCTGAAGGCTGTCAGCCTTTCCATAAAACCCGGGCTCCTGACCGCCTGAAAGGCATCGGTATAAAAACCTACAGCCTACCGATAGACTTCCAGATAAAGATTTTGGGCCGCGTTATCGGTCGGAATCGTCGACGACGTACTATGGGTACGACTTACTCCGATTCCTCCCTCTGGCCTTGCCAAAATCATTATCTGAAACTCTATACCTACTTCCTGTGGGTCCTTACAAAATCCTTCAGCCGCTCAATACCGCTTAGGATATTTTCATCTGAGGTGGCATAGGATAACCTTATGTGCTGCCCCTCTCCCGGCACCCTCGCCCCAAAGTGGATGTCGGCCAGAACCGCAACGCCGGCATCATAAAGGAGTCTTTTTCTCAGCTCTTCCGAGTCTGAAACACCCACCATACTGCATAGTTTCGTCACGTTGGGCCATGCGTAAAAGGCCCCGCCCGGCAAAAGACAGGTCACACCCTCCACCTCGTTGAGTCCTTTTACCATAAGGTCCCTTCTTTGCCTGAATACGGCCATCATCTTTCGGGTCTCTTCCTGAGGCCCCTTAAGGGCCTCAACCATGGCCCACTGTGCCACATGGTTGGGGCATGAGGTGGTGTTGGTCATCCAGGTGGAAAAATAGGGTGCAAGCTCCCTGTTGACCGCGTAGCCCAGTCTCCATCCGGTCATGGCGTATGTCTTTGAGGCGCCGTCGCAGATGACGGTCCTATCGAGCATTCCCGATACGGCGGCTATGGACTCAAACCCCCCGTCATGCACCATCCTGGAGTAAACCTCGTCGGAATATACCCAGAGATCGTGCCTCAGAACGATTTCAGCGATCCGCTCAAGGGTCTCTCGTGTGAGAATTCCCCCCGTGGGGTTATGGGGAGAGTTGAGGATCAGAAGCCTGGTGTGAGGGGTTATGAGGGATTCAATCCTGTCCACATCAAAGCTGAAGCCCCTCCCCTCGAGAAGATGGAGAGGGACCGGAACCACGCCGTGGGCAAGGGCCTGTGTGGAATAGATGGGAAACCCCGGATTTGGGTAAAGCACCTCATGTCCTTTACCGTAGTCGGTGACGGAAAGGATTGTAAAACCTATGAACGGCTTTGCCCCGTTTGCGATGACCACCCAGTCCGGGTTGACCTCTACCCCCCTTGTCCGGGATACGTAATCCGCGACCGCCTCCCTGAGCTCGGGTATGCCCGCGCTCGGCGTGTATCCGTGTCTGCCATCCCTGATGGCCTTAACGGCCGCCTCGCATATATTGGGCGGCGTATTGAAGTCGGGCTGACCAATACAGAAACTGATGATCTCCCTGCCACGGGCAACGAGGTCGTTCACCTCCTTGAGCACCACAAAGGCGTTTTCCGTGCCCAGATTGGCGGTTCTTGATGAAATTTTCGGCATATCCCCCCCTCTTCATCCCACACAGAGCCAGGGCCTGCGGGGCAGAAGGTTTTCACCCACCAAAGATAATTAGACCAAAAGGCTTTACAGGTCAAGGGCGGCCCTGGATTTCTTCCTCATTTTGACATATTTGTGATAGGAGGTTATACTTTTTCACCTCAAAGCACCAAAAAGGTTCTCCAAGGAGGAAAGATGTCCAAGAACAAGAGTTTTCACATGAGCCCCGATGATTTCAGGCGTTGCGGAAGGGCGGTGGTTGATTGGATTGCCGATTACTACGAAAAGGTGGAGTCCCTCCCTGTGCTGTCCCGTGTGGAGCCCGGACAGATCCGGGC
>DREN01000347.1 GCA_011051075.1 Deltaproteobacteria bacterium
AGACTTCCAGATAAAGATTTTGGACTGCGTTATCGGTCGGAATCGTCGACGACGTACTATGGGTACGACTTACTCCGATTCCTCCCTCTGGCCTTGCCAAAATCATTATCTGAAACCCTATATTACAGTCTGTTATCGTGGGGTTAAATTCCAATTCGCAAGTTTCAGGCCCTCAATCCTCTTGAAATGCCCTATGTTGTTCGTTACGAGGGTTAGATTATAGGCCATGGCGCAGGAGGCTATGATCAGATCAAAGTCATCCAGGCGCGTACCGGTTTTTTCCAATGTCGCCTTCAGGATTCCAAAGATTTCAGCGGATTCCCTGCCTGCGGGAATAATTTCAAATTCGGTCTCCAACCTCTTTACCTTGGCCAGGTTGCCGGCTACTTTTTCCGTTTTGTGAGCGCCGTAGTACAGCTCCATCAGGGTTATGATACTGATTTTCATCGGATCTTCAATGTGGCGTTGAAGATTCTGCTTTACGGCCTCGTGCCCCTTCAGATTGTAAATAATGGTGTCGGTATCGAGAAGATACATCAGAATCCCTTCATAAGCTTCTTTGAGCCTCTCCTGGCTTTTTTAAGATCCGCAATAATCTGATGGGCCTCCCTGGAATCATCCCATGATCCGGAAAGCTCGAGCAGAACCTCGGCCGGAGTCTTTACTTGGTCCATCTGGTTCGTTCTGGCCAAATACGCCCGCACCAGATAAAGAACCTGCTGGCTGACAGACCGGTGCTCTGATGCAGCAAGGGCCTTCAGGTGGGCATAGACGTCATCGTCTATGCCTTTGATCTGTAAATTTGCCATTTTGCGCCCTCCAACGGTGCTTTTCATGAAATTGTATGAAGATTGCATGATCAATGTCAAGTAGAATTAGATCTGTCAAGGGGCAGACCGGGGTTTCTGATCGGGCGGGTCTTATGGGTAATCCTGTTGTTCTTTTGTTCTGAACAATGTCGCAGATGCCGGGGACCACCGGGACCATTTGGACTCCTTAGGCCGGGCACACTGCGGGGAATCCAGACCACGGGGGTCCGGATTCCCCGGTTTGGAAAACTTATAGGGCAGCGGGATCCTGTTACCAGTAACGCATGGCATCCGCGAAGATCTCGTTGAGCTCTTCAGGGCCCACCTTTCGAGGGGCGATCTTTATGACCCGGTGCTGAGGGAGTGTCCCCTCGACCAGTTTCGGGATGTCGTCCACTGTGTAACCAACGCCGTTCAGGCCGTTGGGTATGCCGAGGCGTTTCATAAAACCGATGACCGTATCCGCCAGGATCTCGCCCGCGTCCTCTTCCTTCAGGCCGGATATATCCGCACCAAGGGCCTGGGCAGCCCTGAGATGTCTGTCCGGACAGCCGGGCGCGGTAAAGCGGAAGGCTGCCGGGGCATTAAGGACAACGGCTATGCCGTGGGGAACCATTGCGTGGTTCCGGGGATATCCTTCGGCCCGGAAGTCTCTGACCATGCCCGAGACCGGGTAGGACATGCCGTGGGGCAGGGTCACGCCTGCATTCCCGAAACCCACGCCCGCAAAGGACGCTGCTAATGCCATCATGCTGCGGGCCTCCACATCATCGGGGTTTTCAACCTCCCTGATCAGGAATTTGGCCACCATTCTCATGGCCTCCAGGGCCCAGATGTCGCTGATTGGGTTTGATCCCTGATACGCGGGCCTGATGATCGGGTGTTCGTGCCGAGGCCGCTTGTTAAAGGGTATTGCCGTGTAGGACTCAACCGCATGTGTGAGCACATCCAGCCCGGTTGCGGCTGCAACCATGGGGGGCAGGGTTGCCGTGTTTTCCGGATCGATTATCCCCAAAGTGGGCTTAAGCCGGCGATGTGCAATCCCGGTCTTGGCGCGCATCCTTTCCAGATCAAAGATAGCCACGCCGGTAGTCTCGCTCCCCGTTCCTGCGGTGGTGGGAAGGGCGAATAGGGGTTTGAGCGCGCCGGGTACCGGAAGCCCTTTTCCGATGGGTGGATTCACGTAGTCCAGAAAATCATCCGGGGGATAGGTGGAGTAGAGGTTAGCCACCTTGGCAGTGTCAATTGTGGAGCCTCCACCCACTGCCACGAAACCGTCAAAGGGCTGTGACCGGGCGAAGTCCACGGCCTCCATCATGGAGGCGTCCGTAGGTTCGACCCTGACCCGATCGAACACCTCATGGGCGATGTTCTGTTCCTCAAGGGCCTTTAAAACCCTGTCCACCACGGGCGTTTTCCTGAGCTCCGGGTCTGTGAGGACCATGACCAGTTTGACGTCCAGCTCCGCCAGATCCATCCCCACTTCCTGTGAGGCCCCCAGACCAAAGCGAATGTTTGACGCGGCCATTTCAAAAGCGTACTCGTATTCCATTTTACCCTCCTCGTGTGATCAATTTGATTTCAGAGAAACCAAGGAGCAGCGATTTTGCCTCCGCCCCAGAGGCCTCTTCCCTGCTTCGTAGCCTGACTCTCTTCCATTAATGGACCTTAACTACTTTCCTGCTCCAGTGCACACTTTGTCGGCAGGTTGACCCCTGAACCACCTGCAGCAGATAGAATCATACCCCATATGGTCCAAGTCTGTCCAGCCTGCACTGGCTGTTCAAGATTGCCGGGTCAACCCTCTGCCGGAAAATCTCTTCAGGGTTGGGCGACAATGCCCATTTAACCCTTAATATTTCCCTGCGATAGAAGACAGGACTTCTCCTGATTGGAAGAGTCTCAGCCCTCTGATGGAACTGAAATGCGCATCCAGGGTTAAGAGGGAAACATCGTGATGCAGACAGACCTGAGCGATCATGATATCCATTGGTGGAATGGTAATCCCACTTTTCCGCAGTGAGGCATCTAAATCCCCGGCCGCGTCCCATAGGGTTTCATCAAAGGAGAGACGGGTTACGGCATCAAACAGCGGAAGAATCTTCTTTCGCTCCGGGGGCCGGAGCCCTCGTTTGATTTCGAATATTACCGGACCGCAGGTAAGTACTCGGTCCTCATTGAGTAACCCCCGTACAACCGCGACCATGCGGTGTGCCTTGCCTTGAAATACATGGATCCAGACAGAGGTGTCCAGCAAAACAGGATCCGATTCATGTGTCATCTGCCCCATTACCAAGCTCCTCAAGCCAATTAACGCGGTCCATGTCCGCCCTATTTCCTCCTTGAATAGCCTTTTCATCAACATCAACCGTGCCGAGGAGGGCCGAAAGTTCTTTCAGCTTTGCCCTCCGGATCTGCTCCTTGACCGCTGATGCAACTGCAGCGGTCTTTGTCTTTGCATGGGAAAGCCTCACTAACTCCGTGAGCAGGCCTTCATCAAGGGTAACGGTCGTTCTCATGGCAACCTCCATCACAGTTTTTATGATATATTTTGTGATAAATAATCCCACAAGTCAAGAGAATTCAGCGTGCAGTATAATGGCCTGAGGCTGCTATAAGATAGATCTAACACGGTAAACAAGAAAACTTGACAAGACTTTTCTTGGGGGAGTGGACTCGCTTTTTTACGGAGAGATTATAAGCCCGGATTATGCCGGTTATTTTGGTCTTTCAGTTATTTCTCAGGCAGCGGCCCTTTCAACGCCACCGAGCAGATACCACGCCTCTTTGAACTTTGCGTACTTGCTCTCGCCGGGCCCTGCCTGGGGTGAAAGGGACAGGGTGCACTTGGGCATGGTGCCCCGGGGGATAATATAGTGGGCGCTTTGGCCGCTGTCGCCACAGATGCAGACAAAAAAATCGCAGTCCAGATGTGGGGTCTTGCTGTAGTTGATCTTGTAATACGCCTTATTCCCCAGCATAACCGGCTTGGAACTGAATCTCAGGATCACCTTATGCCCGTTGACCAGGACCATCCGGTTAGAGGTTTCAGGGATGGTATGGCAAATACCCAGGGATTTCAGCCTCTCCCTGAACCTGTTCAGAACCCTTGCCTGCCTGGAGTTCCTGGCCCTCTCAATGATCTGTCTCTTCCTTCTTGCCTCCAGTTTTTTTCTGTGGATACTGGCATAGGGATAACCGTAGATCTTCTCGTAAACCTGACGGGCATACTCCCTTGTAAAGCCGAAGATCCTGGCCACGTCAGACAAGGAATTGTCGGGATCTTCAATAAGGGCCTTGAACCTGTCCACAGCGCCCCCGCCATAAATCTCATCGAATCTCCTCGTGAAGGCGTCCGCCTTTTTTGTTCCGCAGAGCCTTCTCAGGTTTGAGACCAGGCCTTTACTGACCTTGAGTATCTGAGAGATCTCATAATCGTAGAGCTTTTCATCGTACACCTTGCTCTTTATGAATTCGCATAAATCCATGCCGAACCGCTCTTTGATAAACGTCTGCACCTCTTTCTTGGTCATATCAGCGCTCTCTTCTTGTCAGACCTTTTCGCTTATGGCCCGGTACGCGGGGCCGGGCTCCCCTTCAATCTGCATGGGCCCGTGACCCCACCCGCCTTAATCAGAGTCTATACCCGCAAAGATCCCGGTTGGGAGCAGATTCATATGCCCTTTGTTTAAAGAGCCCGTTTCCCGGTTTTCGTTTCATTCTGAGGGTAATTTTTTCCGTATTTTCCTGATACAGGGGCGGCCTGTTGGATTGTTCACACCCCATGCCCGGGCCATCTTTCAAGGCTTTTTCGGCCCGTCCCGGGAGAAAAGGGGTCGGGTAAACCAGGAGGGTTTTTTCAGGATGACCGAGACGAGGCTCAAGATCAAGGGATTAAACGGAGGAAAGAAGGGGTCTTTCAGTCGCGCGGTGCTGGGAACCGATCCTGACAAAACCGCTTCCGTTTTTTCCCGGGTAATGATAAATAGCAGGGATAACCTATGAAACCATAGGAAGATCGGATCAGACAGAGAGCCCTCTGGCCGAGGGCCTTTAACCGGAGCGTTTCCATGAACAGATGGCGACTGTTAGACACGCCGGCCATGAGCGCGGCTGAAAACATGGCCCTGGATGATACCCTGCTTGAGCTCAAAGGGAAGGGGGCGTCCCCCGATACCATACGCTTTCTGCAGTTTTCGCCCAGGGCCGTGCTGGTGGGCTTTCATCAGTCGGTGGCAGAGGAGATCCGCGGTGAGTACTGCTGGGCCAATAACATAGAGATAAACCGGCGGGTCACCGGGGGCGGGGCCATATTCTTTGATGAGAGCCAGTTGGGCTGGGAGGTGATCTGCAGCAAGGGCTTCTTTGACGTGACCATCCCCAACAACGCCCTTTTCAGGACCCTTTGCGCGCCGGTCATAACGGGCCTTCAGTCCTTTGGCATCAGATCGGCCTTTCGGCCCAGGAACGACATCGAGATCAGGGGCAGGAAGATATCGGGCACCGGGGGCACGGAATCTGACGGCGCATTTCTTTTTCAGGGGACCATGCTTACCGATTTTGACGTGGATGCCATGCTCAGGAGCCTCAGGATCCCGGTGGAGAAGCTCAAGGCCAAGGAGATCGATTCGGTAAAGGAGAGGGTCACCTGTCTCAAATGGGAGTTGGGGTACACTCCGGCTTTGGAGGAGATCAAGGAGGCCATCAAGCGGGGCTTTGAGAAGCATCTGAGCATCAGGCTCGAACCTGCCGGTCTTACCCGTGGAGAAGAGAGACTGTTTGAGAAAAAACTGGAGTATTATCGGTCAGAGGAATGGATAGACATGGTCAGGCCACGCTTTCAGAGGCGTGAGTCGGTTCAGTCGGCGTACAAGAGCGATGCCGGAATGGTCAGGTTCACCCTGGTGGTCAATCCTGTGCAAGGGGTCTTGAAAGAGGCCTATATCACAGGTGATATCCTATCCTTTCCCACCGACGCTCTGCTCCACCTGGAGGCCAGGCTTAAGGGGATTCCCCTAGACCGGGACCGGATACACGGGATAATCAGGGGGTTCTTTGAACAGGGCCGTATCCATGTCCCGGGCATGTCATGCGACGATTTTCTGAAACCCCTGGATCAGGCGCTCAGCAAGATCGAGATATCGAAAGCAGGGATACCCCTCGAACACTGCAACCTGATCTCTGTAACCAACGGAACCTTTGAGGAGGTGTTAAGGGAGAGACCCTCTGTCCTCCTGCTCCCCTACTGCGCCAAGCTGACCGATTGTGATATGAGGTATGAAAAGGGCTGCGACCTGTGCGGGGCATGTTCCGTTGGAGATGCATGGACAGTGGGCCTTGACAGAGAGATGATGGTCGTCTCCATCGTGAGCTTTGAGGACCTGTGGGATGAGCTTGAGAGGATGAAGAGGGCCGGGGTCAGGGCCTTTGTCGGGTGCTGCTGCCAGCCCTTTTTTACCAAGCACGTGGATGATTTTGAAAAGGCCGGGATTCCCGGCATACTTCTTGATATCGATGACACCACCTGTTACGACCTTGATCAGGCAAAGGAGGCCTATGCAGGGAAGTTCGCGAACCAGACCAGGGTAAACCTGGACCTGCTGGACGCCGTACTGAGCGTAGGCCTCAGGTGAAGGGCAGGTCCGTGCGCGTCAGGAAGTGTCATGTCCTTGTGGTTGGGGCAGGGCCTGCCGGGTCTTCGGCAGCACTGGCCGCGGCCGGCCAGGGCCTTCGGGTGCTGATGGTGGAGCGTCGCCCTGTCGTAGGGGTGCCGGTGCGGTGCGCCGAATATATTCCCGCCCCCCTAATGGGGGAGATCGATGTGGGTCGGGACTTTATGGTCCAGTCTGTGCAGGGGATGAAGACTATCCTGCCGGACGGCGAGATAAAGGTGATGCGGGCCCCCGGTCATACCATCAGGCGGGATCTCTTTGACCAGGCCCTGGCCCGGAGGGCAGGGGAGGCAGGGGTGGAGACGCTCCTTTCCGCGAGGGTCCTGTCCAGGGA
>DREN01000100.1 GCA_011051075.1 Deltaproteobacteria bacterium
CAGACCTTGTTCATATCAAAATCCAGGGGATAGGTGTTGGAGATATAGATATACTTGGAATCCTGTCCACCGATCTCAAAGATGGTATCCACCTCCCGGTCTATCTCCACGGCCCCCCTGGCATGGGCGGTTATCTCATCGATGATCAGATCCACGTTCAGGAAATCTCCCACAACGTTCCTGCCCGAACCGGTGGTGGCGGTACCTGATATCTCCACCTTCCCCCCCATCCGGTCCCTCAGGTGCCCGAGCAGTGCCTGTGTCACCTCTACGGGCTTGCCCTGGGTGGGGACGTAGTTTTTATGGATTATCTCGCCGCCATCGTTTATAAGGGCGTACTTGGTGGTGGTGGAGCCGATATCGATTCCCAGAAAGGCCCTGATCTTTTTTCCCATAGGCCTTATGGTGATCTCGTTGGTCTCGGGAAAGAGGGTCTTTTTCAGCATGAGCCTCGGGGCCGTGGAGACGGAAAGGCTCTGGTAAGAGGCCAGACCTTCCATCAAATCCAGGCTTACCGGGGCCCGTGTATCGGTTTCACGGCGGTTCTCAAACGATTTTAGGGCCTCCAGGGCCACCCCCAGGGCCCCTACGGATGTATTGTAGGGAGGCACCTCCATTGCGGGAAAATGCTCCCTGAAGGCCTTGACCTGGAGGCTGTTCAGGGAGAGACCCCCCACAAAGATGATCGGCTCTTCAAGGGTATGGTTGGAGACAATGGTGCTCATGTAGTTCCTGGCGTTTCCCACATGGAGGCCGTAGATGATATCCTCTAACTTTTCCCCTCTGTTCTGGAGGTGGATCATATCCGACTTTGTGAACACGGTGCAGCGGCAGGCCACGTTGGCGGGGTTTTGGCTTTTTCTGCCGAGCCGGATAAAGTCAGACAGTATTCTGTCTATCTGATCCTGGGAGATCTCGGCCTCCCTCTCGTATATGGCCGTGGCCAGTCTCTGGGCCTGCTGATCGATGAAAGATCCGGTGCCAGAGGCGCAGGGGCCGTTTGTGTTAAAGTGCTCCAACTCCCACGAGGATCGATCCCCTCCGGTTGGATGGGTGATCTGAAACAGGGCCGTATCCTGGCCCCCCATGCTTATGATACTCCTCACGTCAGGCCGTATGAAGATCGCCCCCACCACCTGGCTGATGGTCTCAAATTCATAAAAGGCGCCTAATTTTTCACTGAGCTTTTTTCCGTGGTTCCCGGTGAAGGATATGGAGGCTATCCTCTCCTGGCCGAACCTCTCATAAAGCCCCCTGATCAGGGCCAGGACCCCCTGGTTCACCCTCCCCATGTGGCGGGCGTAAGGGGCCTCGAAGAGGATCTCTTTTCTCGTGTTTATAACGATGCAGTTGAGGCTGACCGAACCTGCGTCGATCCCTATGTGAAGTCTTTCTGAATCCATGGCGTTACTCTTTTTCCTCCCGGAAGCCCCCCTCATTGCTCAGGTAAAAGATCTCCCCGGAGTGTTCCCGCCCGCGTATATACCCCTTGATCATCAGACCCTTTATGAGGTCATCCACCTCATGGGGATCCATATTCAGGGAATCCACAATATCAGCGGCCCGAAGGGGCCTTCTTTTCAACGTATCCAGAAGGATTTCCGCGGCTGACTGCGCTGCCCGTCCCCCCCCTTCATGGCGAGGCGTCCCGGCTATTACCTCTGCATCCTCTCCAAGGAGGAGCCGAATCTTCTCCAACTGTCCGGGGTCAAGGGCCCTTGCCCTGGGATCTGACGGGGGCCGCACCACCGTGTTGATCTGGATCCTGTCAGGGCGGATGGTGTCGATCACGTCCTTCAAGGCCTCCTCCTCTTCAACCGTATCGTTGATCCCGGCCAGAAAAACCACCTCAAGGAAGATCAGGCCCTTGTAATCCATCCTCAACGCCCTGAGCCCCTGAACAACGGCACTGAGGTGGATATCGGGGTGGGGTCTGTGAATTCTCCCGAAGGTCTGTCCAAAGGCGCTTGACAGGGTGGGCATGATAATATCCGCATCCAGGACCCGATCCCTGATCTCCTTGTTCCAGAAAAGGGAGCCGTTGGTGAGGACCGCCACCCTCGTGTCCGTGATCTCCCTTATGCCCCGGATGATCCGATGGATCTCTGAATGGAGGGTGGGCTCCCCTGACCCGGCCAGGGTGATTATATCAGGGCTGCAAACGAGGAGTTTCCGCCTCAGCTGTTCCAATATCTCACTGACAGGCACATAGGGCCTGGTCTGGATGGTCCTGTCAGTGGTTCTCCCCACCTCACAGTAGAGGCAGTCAAAGGTGCAGGTCTTGGAAGGAATAAGGTCCACGCCGAGAGACAGACCCAATCGCCTTGAGGGTACTGGCCCGAAGATATGGGTGCGATTTTCACTCGTCATTTGTCATGTTTGTTGTGTTTGTTGTGTCCCATCAAGTTTGAAGTTCCTTAACTTCAGACCTCCCAGTCAACTACTTAACCACTTAACGATGTCTGAACTTTAGGCACTTCAAACACCACTTCAAACTCCACACCTCAAACTTGGTTCACTTTAGGCGCTTCCACTTCTAATGGGCCTCATCCCAGTTCCTTCCCCTGTTTATATCCACCTTCAGGGGCACCTTCAGAGGGAAAACCCCCTCCATCTCTTCCCTCACCATGGGAACCAGCCTCTCCAGCTCCTCCTCCGGTGTCTCAAATACCAGTTCGTCATGGACCTGGAGGAGCATCTTGGATCTGAAGCCCTCCCCTTCCAGACGGGCGTGGATATTGATCATTGCCTTTTTTATCAGATCAGCGGCCGTTCCCTGTATGGGAGTATTTATGGCCATACGTTCCGCCTCGGAACGGATCCGGTTGTTTCCGTGCCTGATACTCGGCAGGTACCGCCTCCTGTCAAAGAGGGTGGTGACGTACCCGTTCTCAGAGGCCTTCCTTATCATCTCGTCCCTGAACCTTTTAACCCCGTCATACCTGTTGTAGTAGGCCGCTATATAGTCCCTGGCCGTTTTCAGGTCTATACCTAACTCTTCGCTGAGTTTTCTGGGCCCCATCCCGTATATAATACCAAAGTTGATCGCCTTTGCAATCCTGCGCATATCCTGGGTGACCTGTGAGAGTTCCACATCCAGGATTTCCGAGGCGGTGCGGCTGTGGATATCCTGATCCCTTAAAAAGGCCTCAATAAAGGCCTGGTCCCCTGAATAATGGGCAAAGACCCTGAGCTCTATCTGGCTGTAGTCCGCCGCCACCAGGTGGTGTCCCTCTTCAGCCACAAAACCTTTTCGGATCTCCCTCCCCTCCTCCCCCCTGATGGGGATGTTCTGGAGATTGGGGTTGCTGCTGCTCAACCGTCCCGTGGCGGTAACGGTCTGGTTATAGGAGGTATGGATCCTCCCGGTGAAGGGATCGGCAAGCTTGACCAAGGAATCCAGGTAGGTGGATTTCAACTTTGACAGGGTACGGTAGCGGAGGAGGAGTTCAGGGATCCTGAAGGCCATGGCCGAGAGCTTTTTCAAGACCTTCACATCGGTGGAGTAGCGCCCGGTCTTGGCGGTCTTTTTCTGGCCCGGGAGACCGAGCTTTTCAAAAAGGACGTATCCAAGCTGCTGAGAAGAGTTGATATTGAACTCCATGCCCGCCTCAGCGTAGATGGCCTTCTCTATCTCTTTCATCTCTTGCCCGAAACGTATGGACATCTCATTGAAAAACCTGGCATCGATCCTTATTCCGGTCATCTCCATATCCATGAGCACGGGGAGGAGCTTCATTTCCAGATCGTAAAAGAGTCTCTCATTTTTATCCGCCCTCATCTTCTCATCAAGGATGGGCATGAGTCTGAGGGTTATATCAGCGTCCTCGCAGGAATACTCACAGGCCTTCTCCACGCTAACCTCTGAAAAATTACGCGCCTTCTTCCCCTTTCCCACCACATCTTCAAAACTGATCATCTTATGGTTGAGGTAGTGTCTGGCAAGGTAGTCAAGGTTATGCTGCCTTATACCGGGGTTGATGACGTACGATGCGATCATGGTATCGAAGTTGATCCCCTTCAGGTTCACCCCGTGGCGTTTCAGGACCTGGGCGTCGTATTTGATGTTCTGGCCAACCTTCAGAATCTGTTCGTCTTCAAGGACCTCCCTGAGCAGGGAAATGGCCCCGGACAAGTCCACCTGCTCAGGGGCGCCCATGTACCGGTGACCAAGGGGAAGATACCAGGCCTCTGATTCCTTGAAAGAGAAGGACAACCCCACCAGTTCAGCATGGAGGGGATCCTTGCCAGTGGTCTCCGTGTCAATGGAGAGGATGCCCGCCTTTCTTATTCCCTCTGTCAGGGCCTTCAGTTCCTCCTTTGAAAGGCAGAGCCGGTAGTCCTTAGAGGCCTTTTCCCCCGAGGCAAACTGATCCCACAAGCCGCCGAACTCCAGATCCCTGAAGATGGGCCCCAGTTCATGGGCCGAGGGCCTGCCGATCCTGAGATCCTCCATGTCTCCCTGAACCGGGACATAACGGTCGATGGTAACCAGCTCCCTGCTCAGATACGCCATGTCACGGTGGGTTTCCAGGTTCTCCCTGAGCTTTTTTCTCTTTATCTCATCTATCCTCTCATAGAGATTCTCAAAGGAACCGAAATCCTGTATCAGGCCCACGGCGGTCTTCTCTCCCACTCCCGGGACACCGGGGATATTATCCGACTGGTCCCCGGAGAGCCCCATGACATCGATGAATTTAGGAGGTTCAAACCGGTAGGCCTGTTTAAGTGAGCGATAATCGATAACCTTGTCCTTCATGGTATCCCACATGGAGACCTGGGGGCTCACTATCTGCCTGAAGTCCTTATCTCCCGTGACCATAACCACCTTCATGCCCCTCTCTTCACAAATCCTGGCCCAGGTACCGATGATATCGTCCGCCTCAAATCCCGCAAGCTCAAACATCCTGATCCCCATGCCCCTGACCACATCCTTGAGCACGGGGATCTGGACCGCCATCTCTTCAGGCATGGGGGGCCGGTTTGCCTTGTAGTCCTTGTAAAGCCTGTGTCTGAAGGTAGGTCCCCTGGAATCAAACACAATGGCAAGGTAGGCGGGATCTTTTTCATCCAGGAGTTTTAGGATCATCTTGGTGAAGCCGAAAACCGCGTTTGTGGGAAAGCCCCTTGAGTTGGAAAGGCCCCTTATGGCGTGGTATGCCCGGTAGATGTAAGAACTGCCATCCACCAGATAGACTGTATCGTTATCCTTTGACATAAAGACGGGAGCGCCCCTCAAGTAACGGCTGTCTTCAACGGGCCTGTCAGAGGCTTAGGCCAGGCTGGTACAGTTGGAGAGGTCCCGGCAGGCGTAGGAGGGAGAATATTCATTCGCCTTCTCCCCTGCTTCGCTTCTTCACCATCTGGATAAACTGCTCTAGGTTTTCCTGGGTGCCGAAGGCCTCCTTGAAAAATTCCTCACTCCAGATGTCAAGCCCCAGCCTGAAGATGTGGTGGATAAGCTTGTCCGCATTATCAGGTCCCTGAATCTTCAGTACCTGATAGAGGAGATCCTCGGGCACCCTGATGGGGAACACGGCGGTGGACGATTCACCACCGGTCTTCAGATACTCCTGGATACTCTTGAGGACCCTCAGGTTAACGTACTTCCTATCGAACTCTTCCTGATCCATTTGAAGAAGTGTCTAAAATGCCTAAAGTTTAAAGTGCCTAAGGTTTGAAGTTTAAGTAAGTCCTCAATAAATCCGGGACCAAAGGGAACCTGTCAACAACTTTAGGCACTCCAAACTTCAAACTTTAGACCCCGGGGAGCGGGGTCAATTCCTTCTGCCTCTGTCTGATCCTGAAGTATTCAGTATAACCAGCATCACGGGCCAGTTCAAGGGCCGAGGCAAAACTCTTTCCCACATCTTCGGGAGAATGGGCGTCAGAGCCAAAGCATATGGGGATATTCCTTTCCAGGGCCATGGACAAAATAAGGGGCGACGGATAGATCTCCTTTACCGGTTTCCTCAGACCCGAGGTGTTCAGTTCGACGCCCATCCCGTTCTCCGCAATGAGATCCAGCACAGGCCTGACCATCTCTTTCAGGTCCTTTTCCCTGGGACGGTGCCCGAATTTCTTTGGCAGGTCAAGGTGTCCCACGGCGTCAAAAAGACCAGAGGCCACAAATCTCAGCATCAATTTGAAGTACTTTCGCCATGTAGCCGTTATATCTGATGAATCCCAGATGTGGCGCTCTTCAGGATTATCAAAGCCCCATCCCTCGATAAAGTGAACCGAGCCTATGACAAAGTCAAAATCCTGGGCCGGGAGCCATTTTGCCATGAAACGCTCACATCCCTCGTAGTAGTCCACCTCAACGCCCATCAGGACTTCCGGGGATCTGCCACCCCGAAGGGCTTCGATCATCTCCCTGTAGGAGGGGAAGTCTCCCAGGGTCATGCGATGGGCCGGATCGTACCCGTCCGGATTGGGGGCGTGGTCGGTAAAGCAGATCTGGGGTATCCCCATTTTCCCGGCCGCTCCCCTGTACTCCTCCGGATCACCAGTGGCATGGTTACACAAAGGGGTATGAATATGGTAGTCCGGCAGCATTAACTGAAAATTTGGAGTGCCTAAAGTTTGGAGTTTGGAGTTTAACATCTAAACTGTTGTTCCTTTTCCTATTGACAGACCTCGTTGAATAGTTGAGTGGTTAAATGGTTGAGTAGGAAAATATATTCTACTATTTCAGGATGTTATGGCTTTTCAAATGCTGGCTGTCCAATTTTCAAGGCAATCATGGGTATGATC
>DREN01000189.1 GCA_011051075.1 Deltaproteobacteria bacterium
CCTCGAAACCCCGCCAAGGCCGGGCTATTATTCCTGCGGCTTCACTCAATCGCGCCGACCAGGTAAGCGAGTTTGCGAGACTCCGAATATGACCCAAATCTGGGTCCCGCTTTAGCGGGAGTAAGTTATTTTTGAGTGAGCCCTTAGGACAAAAGAGAGAGGGCCTTAAAACTTCCCTCCATAATCCCTCTTAACCTGCTCCCGGTCAATGGTACCATCTTCGGTCCTGGGCAGGGAATCCACAAAAACCACGTGTTTCGGCTTCTTGTACCGGGCTATCCTTGATGCCACAAAGTCAATAAGATCTTGGATGTCCAGGGATTTTTCAGGTTTCAGCACGCATACGGCCTTGACCGCCTCGCCCCACTGTTTATCGGGCACGCCGATTACAGAGACCTCTTTTACGCAGTCGTGCTCAAGGATCACCCTTTCCACCTCAGCGGGGTATACGTTCTCACCACCCGGTTTTATCAACTCCTTCTCGGCCTTTCGTTTTACATACCAGAGGTAGCCGTCCTGGTCAAAGCGGCCTATATCCCCGGTGTGATGCCAGCCGTTTCGAAAGGTGTAGGCGGTATCCTCGGCCCTCCCCCAGTAACCTGAGAATACCACCGGGGACCGCACACAGATTTCACCCGGGGTACCCACCGGGACCTCGTTATCATGCTCGTCCACAAGGATGACCTTTGACAGGGGGGTGGGCCTTCCGGCGCTTCCTGGCCTCTCTTCCATTGGTCCCCAGGTAACGGGAAGGGCCTCGGTCTGTCCGAACATGGTCCCCGGGACGGCGTTGGGGGCGATCTCCTTCAGGCGTTTGATGTTTTCAGGGCTGTCAAGACCCCCAACGTTCCTGAGGCTGGAGAGATCGTAGCCCCCTTGGGCCTCGTCATACTTTGACAGGAGCATCTGGAGGATAGGAGGAAAGTGAAAAAAGAGGGTCACCCTTTCCTTTTCCATAAGCCTCAGGCTCAGTTCCGGATCAAACCGTTCAAGGATTACGTTCTTCCCCCCGGCATGCATCACGGCCATGGCCATGGAGAGCGCGGCAATATGAAACAGGGGAAGGATAGCGATATGGGAGTCTTCCGGTCCCAGGCCAAGGCCTATCATCATCTGAAGGTTGGAATGGATGATATTGGACTGGCTCAGAAGGGCCCCCCGCGGCTCCCCTTCCACTGCGGCGGTATGGATAATGACAAACCCCGAGTCCGCCCCAACATGAAACTGACCATCTGCTCCCCGTTCCAGGCAAAGCTCTTCAAAGGGGCTGAAGCCTTCCACCGCGTCTCCCCCGCCAACGGTAAAACACCTTTCAATGGAGTCGATCCTCTTGGCACTCTCTTTAACAGTCTCACGGTACTCAGGACCTGCAAACACAAACCTGGGTGTGCAGTCCTTCAGCACATACTCCATCTCCTCCTGTTGAAACCGCCAGTTTATTGGAAGGAGTATGGCCCCTATCTTTGCTACCGCTCCGTATAGGATCATGAATTCATGACAGTTATGGGCCACGATTCCCAGCCTGTCCCCTTTTTCGACACCCGCCCTGACGAGGCCCCGGGCCAATTGATCGCACCGATCTTTGAACCGGCCGTGGGTCAGGCGAATTTCGTTGAAAATGACGGCGTCGCCATCGGGATGGCACTGGGCGTTGCGGCAGATCACGTCATAAATGGTAAAATCCTGAACTGACATCTTCTGTCTCCTTGAGTCGGACAAGTCGGAATTAAAAAGGTCTCACGTAAAGGCGCAAAGAAAACCTACAGCCTATTCCGATATATACGGCAGGGGCCAGATCTTGAAGTAGTCCCTTATCCTGATCCATATCCCCACAAGACCCTCGGGCTCGAAGATGATGAAGAGGATTATGAGACCCCCGAAGACCAGTTCCTTCACAGGTCCCAGATAGATGGTGATGTTGGGATCGTAGACCCTGGCCAGGTAGCTCACGGCAAGATCCAGGAGAACGGGCACCAGAGTGACAAATATGACCCCGAACACGGTGCCCACCAGCCTCCCCAGCCCCCCCACCAAGACCATGGCCAGGAAGATAATGGAGTTTATAAAGGTATACTCCTCGGGGATGGCGCTCCTGAGCATGGATGCGTAGAGGGCCCCGGCCACCCCTGCGTAGAAGGAGCTCACGGCAAAGGCGAGGATCTTGTACCGGAATATGGATATACCGATGATCTCGGCGGATACATCGTTATCACGGATGGCAATAAAGGCCCGGCCGATCTTGCAGCGTGTGAGGTTCTTTGCCCCCCACATAAGGATCACGGCCAAGACAAACAGGAACACAAAATAGGCCTGGTTTTTCTCTAACGAGGCCCCGAAGACGTGGGGGGTAGGCAGTTCAATTCCCCTTATGCCTCTTGTAAGGTTATCCCAGTGGATGATCATGTATTCGATCACAAACTGGAACGCCAGGGTAGCCACCATGAGGTAGAAACCCTTGATGCGCAGGGATGGGATGCCCACGATTAACCCGAACAGGGCCGCCATAAGGCCGGCAATCAGTACGGATAGAAGAAAGGGGCACCCGAATTCCGTGATGAGAAGTGCCGAGGTATATGCGCCCACACCCATAAAGGCGGCGTGACCGAGGGAGAGGAGACCGGTAAATCCGACCAGAAGGTTCAGCCCGATGGCGGATATGAGATTTACCAGGATCAGGTTCGCGATAAAGTAGTGATACTCATTGGGACCGATCCCGAAAGTTGATCCAATTAGAGAGAGACCTACAAGGACAAGAAGAACAGTAAACCACACACGCATGAAGAGGGTGCGAAAGATCCTTTCATCTTCTTTATAGCTGAAAACCGCGGTGGAAGAGAAGTAGTCGCTGTAGATTTCGGCTAATGAACGCACTAATTGACCTCCTTTGAGGGGTTAGCCGTCAGTCGTTACCCATGAGTCCCGCGGCAAGCGGGATAAACTCCGAACTTCAAACTCCAAACTTCAAACTTCCTCTATGGCTATGGTCCCGCTGAACTTAGAGGTCCGGCCGTCTTCATACTGTATCTCTATGTCCAGATCATGCTCGTTTCCGGCCCTGTAAAGATCCTCAATAAGGTCATGATATCTCTCGTTGACAAAGGCGCGCCTTATCTTTCTGGTCCTTGTCAGTTCTCCATCGTCCGGATGAAGCTCTTTGAGCAGAATGGCAAAGCGTTTTATCCGGATGTTTTCGGGAAATCTTTCGCAGATCTTTCGTATTTCATTCCGTATCAGCTCGTAGACCTCGGTTCTCTGAGATAGGTCTTGAAAGGTCGTAAATGAAATACCCCTCTTCTTGGCCCAGTTGCCCACGTTTTCCAGGTCGATGCTCACGATGGCCGATACATAGGGCCGGTCACCCCCGCAAACCATGGCCTCATGGATGTAAGCGCTGAATTTCAGCCGGGTCTCAATGTCCTGGGGAGCAAACCGGGTGCCATCCTCAAGGGTCATGATATCCTTGGCCCGGTCAAATACATAAAGATGCCCGTCCTCTCCAAAATATCCGGCGTCACCTGTCCGGAGGAAACCGTCCTCGGTGAATCCCGCCTTTGTGGCCTCTTCGTTCTTGTAATAGCCAAGGTGGGTATTCTTTCCGCGTACAAGAATTTCACCCTCTTTGGAGAGTTTTATCTCAACGTTCGGGATAGGTACCCCGACGGTTTCCGGCCGCACATCGTCTGCCTTATGGGTGGTAGCGATCCCCGAGCACTCGGACTGGCCGAACACCTGACGCAGATCCAGCCCCAGGGCCTTGAAATACTTGAAGACCTCCGGAGAAATGGCCCCTCCTCCTGTCACTGCCATCCTGACCCGCCCTAAGCCCACCTTGTTCTTGAGAGGCCTCAGGACAAAGAAGTTGAGCGTGCGGTGCAGGAACCTGTTCCATTTTCCCGGGTCCTGGCCCGCCAATTCGGCATCCGCGCATTTGAGAGCGGTCCCGATAGCCTTGTTATAGAAATAACGCTTGACCACATCAGCATTGTCCATGGCTGCCTGTATGGTGGAAATAATGAACTCCCATACAATGGGTGTCCCGCCAAAATAGTAGGGCTGGAGCTCCAACAGGTCCTTCCTGAGGGTTTCCGTCTCTTCAGGGAAGTTGTAACGGGCCCCCACCATGAGAAACCGGGCCACATTATATAACTGCTCCCCAATCCACGACAGGGGAGCAGCGGAGAGAAGTTCGTCACCCCTTCTCATTTCCACCACTTCTCCGTAACTTTTGGAGGCCTCGATGAAGTTCTCATGGCTCAGCAGGGAGAGCTTTGGTTTGGCCGTGGTCCCTGAAGTGGTGAGCATCAGGGCAGGCTTTGTAGGGTCCAGCCTTTCGACCAGTTTCAAGAGATAGTCCTTCTGGTCCCTCTCCTTTTCCGCCCCCATATCAAGAACCTTCTCAAAACGTTCCAGAAACGTATATTCTCCGTAGTAGTGGCTCATCCCCCTGGAGTCCCACACGACTACCCTCTCTACCTGGTTCCCGATCCTTTCCCAGATAGCGAGGATCTTGTCTACCTGCTCCTGATCCCGCACCACTAAAAATCTTGCGTCCGAATAAGAGATCAGATATTCCATCTCCTCGGCCATGCTGTCAGGATATGCCCCTGTGGGGAGCCCACCGGCCCCCATGCATCCAAACTCTGCAATAATCCACTCGGGTTTATTATCCCCGATAATGGCCAGATTATCCCCGGGCTCGAACCCGAGGGACCTCAGGCCCAAGGCAAACCTCTGGACGTTATCCCTGAACTGGCTCCATGTCATGGGACTCCATACGCCATACCTCTTCTCCCGTATGGCTACCTCGTCAGGCATCTCATCCGCGTTCTTTATGATAAGACCAAGCAGGGTGTCCTCAAGCATGTCTCCCTTACCTCTCCTTCTGCCTGCCAAGATATGCCTCAATAACCTTCGGATCCGCCTGGACTTCGTCAGGGGTGCCTTCGGCAATCTTGGTCCCGAAATTGAGGACGCAGACGCGATCGGACAGGTCCATGACGGCGGCCAGGTCGTGTTCAATCCAGACAATAGTAACCCCTAAGTCTCGATGAACATCCAGGATATAACTGGCGATATCCTCCTTCTCCTCGACGGCCATTCCGGACATGATCTCGTCTAACAAAAGGAGTTTCGGTTTCATGGCCAGGGCACGGGCCATATCTACCCGCTTGCGGACCCCGAGAGGAAGGATTCCCACCGGCGAATAACGAAAGCTTGAGAGACCCATAAAGTCGATGATCTCTTCCTCGATCTCCTCTCGATGCTTCAGTTCATCCCGGGCGATCTTGGGAAGACGAAAAAAACTCCCTAAGAGACAGGATTTCATCAAGAAGTGTCTGCCCAGTTTGATGTTGTCTAAAACGGTCATACCCTGGAACAGTTCCACCTTCTGAAATGTCCTGGCCACGCCCAGTGTAGCGACAGTGTGAGGCTTGAGTCTGTTCAGCTCCTTTCCATCGAAGATAATCCCGCCGCCCTGGGGCCGGTAATGCATATTAATACAGTTAAGCAGGCTGGTCTTGCCCGCGCCATTGGGTCCTATTATGGAGAAAATATCGCTCTTTTTAACGGAGAGGCTGATTCCTGTCAGGACCTGCACGCCCCCAAAGGCTAGATTCAACCCTTCTATCTTTAACAGATCGTTCCTGTTCGTTTCCATCAGAGCCATCGCTTTCGTCTCTTGTACCGCTTAGCGTCCTTGTAGCTCTTCCGTTCCTTCTTCCCGGACCCAAGATAGAATTCGCGCACATCTTCGTTTTCAAGGAGTTCCCGAGCATTTCCATCAAGGACGATCCGCCCGGTTTCCATGACATAACCCCGGGTGCCGATGTCAAGGGCGGCATGGGCATTCTGTTCCACCAATACAATGGTTATTCCCGTCCGGTTGAGCCGGCCGATGATACTGAAAAGCTCCTCGGTGATGAGGGGGGCCAACCCAAGGGAAGGCTCGTCAAGGAGCAACATTTTCGGTTTTGTCATAAGGGCCATGCCGATGGCCAGCATCTGCTGCTCACCCCCTGAGGCATATCCCGCCTTTCTGTGTCTCAGCTTCCCGAGAACCGGAAATAGCCCGTAAACATTCTCCATATCGGTCTTTACCTGTTTGTCCCACCGGGAGAATGAGGCTGCCCCTAAGTTTTCCTCTATGGTGAGGTACCAGAAGACGGGCCGGTCCTCTATCACGTAGGTGAGCCCGAACCGCTTCATGATGTCAGTGGCATCCAGGCCCTTAATGGATTCGTCGTTGATCTTGATATCGCCATCAATGATATCGCCGTCATAGAAGTCTATCATACCGGCTACGGAGCGGAGAAGGGTCGTTTTTCCCGCGCCGTTGGCCCCAATGATGATCAGGATCTCGCCCTCGCTCACCGTGACGGAGATACCGTTTAAGACAGAGATAACATCATGATAGACGACGCGAAGGTTTTCTATGCTGAGCATAATTTAAACCCTCTCGATCCGGACTTCCCCAAAAAGCCCGTAAGGCCGGATCAGAAGTACGATCAGGAGCAACAGGTAGGGGGCCACCTCTTTGAAGCCGACCAGACCCATGGGCTCAATATAGGCCCCTGCGAGAGACTCGCAGACACCCACAATTATTCCCCCGACCAACGCGCCCCCGATGCTGTCCATCCCTCCGATGAGGACCACAGGGATGGCCCTCAATCCCACGATGGCCGACATTGAGGAGAGGGCTCCGAAGTTGGAGATCATAATACCGGCAGCAGCGATACAGGCTGAA
>DREN01000116.1 GCA_011051075.1 Deltaproteobacteria bacterium
AAATAGCGGATATTCTCTACCCTGATCCCCACCTCTTCCAGGACCTCACGTTCAACGCATTCCTCTAATGTTTCACCAGGCTCCACAAACCCGGCCAGCACGCTGAAGAAGCTTGAGGGAAAACGGGTTGAACTGGCGAGCAGGATCTCATGGCCCTTCAGGACCGCCACAATAATAGCAGGGGAGAGCCTTGGATAGTTGACCAGGTCGCACCGGGGGCAGACCCGTGCACGTTCCTCTGATTTCCTTTCGGTAGGTTCTCCGCACCTGCCGCAGTAGCGGTGATTCCTTGCCCAGCGCACGAGCTGGCTGGCCATGCCAGCGGCCCTTATGGCATCCTCTTCAAACCGGCTGAAAAGGACACGGAGCCCCATGAAGGAAAAGCCCTCTGAAATCCCTGCGCCATCCTGAAGCTCCGCCACGTAACAGGGCCGGCCGTTGAGGGATCCGAAAAACTCCCTTTCTCCGGGGACAATGCCGAGGACCTCCAGATCAGATGGTCCCGGAAAAAGACAGTGCCCCGCCTCTTCCCTTATGAGTATCCGGTCATTGTGGACCATGAACCAACACGCGTTCTCAGGTACTGCTGCGGGCAATCCAAAACCTGCTCTAAAGACCATTTTCCGTTTCTCCACCCTCATACTGACATGACAAGAACATGGCCGGAGACCTGCCCCGGCCCGTCCGTTCAACCCATAGAGTTTCAGATAATGATTTTGGCAAGGCCAGAGGGAGGAATCGGAGTAAGTCGTACCCATAGTACGTCATCGATGATTCCGACCGATAACGCAGTCCAAAATCTTTATCTGGAAGTCTATACCACAGGGTAAAGCGCTATTCAAGCCGCGGGTCTCCTCTCTCCCCCGTGCGTCCCTTTACGGTTTCCCTGGTGAACAGGTAAAAAAGCGCCACCATTAGGAAGCACAAGGCGCACACCAGGAAAGAGGCGGTGAAGGCCTGACCCCCCCTCGAGGAGAGGGGGTAGAGGGACTGCATGAATATGCCCAGTCCCTGCAGGAACAGGGCCGGTCCTATCATGGTAAAGAAGTTGATCCCGGTCATGGCGGTTCCAGCCATGTCCAGGGGCATGCTCTCCTTTATCTGCACGTACATCAAGAGTCCGCTGGACCTGAAAAATCCAAAGGAAAAAAAGAGAAGGGCCAGTATCAGGAAGCCAGTCTCCCTGGAAAGATCCGCCAGGAGAAGGAGTATGATCACAAGGATAAGGAGCCCCCCTGAGATAACCCATTTCCGCGTCTTGAAAACCCTGTCAGACAACACCCCCCACACAGGTCCGCCTGAAATGGAACCAACGTTCATGAGGAGGATCAGATGACCGGCGTTCATCACACCCTGTCCCATGGCCTCCATGAGGTAGGGCCCGGCCCAGAGGGTCTGAAAGGCCCCGAAAACACCGTAGCTCACCAGGCTGGCCACGGAGATAATCCAGTACTCTTTTTTCCTTAAAAGAAGGGCAAGTCCGGAGAATGCACCGCCCACACCCGGCGGCGGTCCCTGAGAAGGGACGGGGGGGCCGCCCTGGGGCCTGTCCCTGACCACTGCGTACATGATGACCACCAGAATGAGATTCACCCCAGCGATAACCAGGAAGGCATTGCGCCACCCCACACCATTGACCAGGAAAACGAGGGGCGTTGTGGCGGCCATGTTTCCCACGGTGCCGATGGAAAAGATAATGCCGGTGAGAGTGGCAAAGGTGGAAGGTCCGAACCACACGGTCAGGAGCTTGAGGGTGCCCATGAGGTTGCAGGCCATGCCGATGCCCAGAAGAGCACGTCCCATCAGCCCTGGACCAATGGAGTGGGACTGGGAAAAGATCAGGGCGCCCGCTATACCAAGAAGTGAGAGGCCGGTCATCACCCGCCTGGCACCGACCCGGTCCAGAAAGATGCTGATGGGGATCTGGGTAAGGGCGAAGGCGTAAAAAAAGGCCGCGCTGATGGTCCCCAGTCCCCTGGTGTCCAGGCCAAGGTCCCGAAGGAGATCGCCCGCGATTACCGCGTTGGAGGCACGGTAGAACTGGGAGAGAAAGAAGTTGGCAGAGGTGATCAGAAAGATGGCCCAGCGACGGGACATGGCGCTCCTGCTTAGAGGGAAAATATGCCTAATAAGTCGGATCTCTGTCTCGGTCTCTGTTTTTACCACGGGCACGATGGTTTTGCAATATCTCGTCCGCACCCTGAAGGATCCCGGTCAGGGGATCTGGTTGATCCTGAAAAGCCCCGGCAGCGGAATTCTGCTTGACATTCTTGACTCCTTTAATGCAGGATATTCCTCAGTAAATGCCTATCCAGCAATTCCACAACAGGAAATACGCTCCTTTTCCCCCGAACCCTGTAGAGGGGTGATTCCCATGGCTGCAAAGGACTTCAAACGAAAGCTCAGCGCCATCTTCAGCGCAGACGCCGTAGGCTACAGCCGGATGATGGGTGAAGACGAGGCCGCGACCGTAGAGGCCATTACCGCCTGCCGGGAGATCATGGGAGGCCTGATCAGGCAGCACCGGGGCCGGGTGGTGGACTCCCCCGGGGATAACCTGCTTGCCGAGTTCAGCAGTGTTGTTGACGCTGTCCAGTGTGCGGTGGCGGTTCAGAAGGAGTTTCAGACCCGGAACCAAGGACTGCCTGAAAACCGCAGGATGAGGTTTCGCATCGGCATCAACCTGGGGGACATAATCGAGGAAGATGGCCGGATCTACGGTGATGGGGTCAATATCGCGGCCAGATTAGAGGCCCTGGCAGACCCGGGAGGAATCTGCGTTTCCAAGACGGCCTTTGATCATATTGAGACCAAACTGCCCCTGGGGTATGAATACATAGGGGACCAGACCGTCAAGAACATAGCCAGGCCCGTGGGGGCCTACAGGGTACTGATGGAACCGAGGATAACGGTGGCCGGAAGGTCCCTGGACAAAGGGGATGTGCTCCTGTGGCGACGCAAGGCGGTTATGGTTGGCGGCGCGGTCCTGATCCTGGTGTTTGCCTCTGCCCTCGTATGGCGCTTTTATCCCTACCTTTCTTCTACGGACAATACGGCCATGAAAAAGGGCCCCTCCGTTGCCCTATCCCTTTCGGAAAACCACGCGGGAAAAAAGACGCGGCAAGGCCACGGCTCAACCTCCGACCAGGAGGCCCTAAGCTGCGCGGCCAAAGGCCTGGAGCTTCTTGAGAGGCCATCAAGAGAGAATAACGCAAGGGCAATGAGACTCTTTGAGCGGGCCGTGGAACTGGATCCCGGTTACGTCTGGGCCTGGGTAAAACTCGCCTGGACCCATCTCATGGCCGCCAGGTACGGCCAATCCCCTTCTGAATCCTTCAAAAAGGCTGTTCAGATCGTCCACAGGGCCCTGGAACTGGACGGCTCTGATCCAGACGTCCATGCGTTGTTAGGGAATATCTACTCCAGGAAAAAACAGTACGACCGGGCCATCTCTGAGGGCAGGAGGGCAATCTCCCTCGATCCCACCAATGCCCAGGCCCGCTTCCTTCTCGCCACCACCATGAACAAACTGGGAAGGTTCCATGAGGCCATCTCACTGGTGGAAGAGGCCATGCGGCTTGATCCCCGATACCCTGCCTATTACCTGATATGGCTGGGTTCAGCCTACCGCATGACAGATCAATACGATCGGGCGCTGGAAATCTACAAAAGACTGATGGACCGTTCCCTGAAGGGCGATTTTCCGGCCTTTCTCCCGCATCTGCTCCTGGCCGAGATTTACGTGGAGCTTGACCAGATTGAAAAAGCGCGGACCCATGCCCGGGAGGTGCTCCACCTGCAACCCAGATTTTCCCTCCAGCGGATCAGCAGGGTGGTGAGCTACGGTTATGAAGACCCCAATCTGCTGGAACTCCGGGTCAAGGCACTCCGGAAGGCGGGGCTAAGGTAGGGGGCAAACCGGCAAAGCACAGATATGGCTCCGTCCGGCTTACCCGCAGTCAGATCAAGTCGTTGTGCGGTGAAGAGGAAAGATCAGGCGGAGAGAAGTATGAGACACCGTGCTTTTATCGTGGATTTCACAAGCCAGTACCCCGCAAAAAAATAAGCCCTTTGTGCAAAGGGCCTATCAAGGTAAGTTATTTATTTTACAATATAAAATGGTGCCGAAGGCGGGACTTGAACCCGCACGGGCGTGGCCCACTACCCCCTCAAGATAGCGTGTCTACCAGGTTCCACCACTTCGGCATGTTATCTCTTTTTATCATTTCTTCTCCTGGGTCTCACCGCTCTGGGCCGGGGCCGCAGTTGTCTGAGCAGCCGGGGCCTGTGACGGGGTTACATCCTCCATGATGGAGGATGTGGACCCTCTCCCGAAGAGGAGAGAAAGACCGAGAGAGGTCAGCATAAATACCACTGCCACGATCGTTGTCACCTTATGCAGGAAGGTGGTCGCTCCGGCGCTTCCGAAAACGGTCTGGCTTGATCCCCCGAAGGCCGCCCCCATGCCGGCCCCCTTTCCCTTCTGGAGAAGTACTATCAGGATTAATGCCACACATACACAGACATGAAGGATAATGATAATAGGTGTCATCTAAAAGCCTCTTTTCAGGAAGCCAACCTCACAACTGCCGGGGCTTCCTTGTCTCAGACCCCATGGAATCGCAATGAAGCGATCCGTAATATTTAAGTATGCTCCATACGATCTCTTTTTGCAAGAAAAAATTCATGGGGCGATGGAAAAAGTACCAACCCAATGGATTCAGTCCGATTCCGTAATCCGCTCACAGGGATTCTACGTTTATCCGGATTGGCCCTCCTTATAACGTATGATCTGAACAAAGGAGTCTCCCTTGAGACTTGCCCCGCCCACAAGGGCCCCGTCAATATCGGGCTGTGACATGAGGTCTGCTATGTTTTCCGGTTTTACACTGCCGCCGTAGAGGACCCTCACCTGGGCTGCAGAGCCCGTATTGAAGTTCTCCTCGATCCATCCCCGGATAAACCGGTGGACTTCCTGGGCCTGTGCCGGAGTCGCTGTACGACCGGTTCCGATGGCCCATACCGGTTCATAGGCCAGTATGGTGGAAGGCCGCATGAGCTCATCCGCCTTGAAGTTATTTAGCGACAGGTCCAGTTGCGTCCTGATAACCTCAAAGGTCTGGTCTGCCTCCCTCTGTTCAAGGGTCTCCCCCACACATACGATCGGGATCAGGCCCAAAAAGGTGGCGGCCTTCACCTTGAGGTCAACCTGCTCGCTCGTCTCGCCAAAAAGAATCCGTCTTTCTGAGTGGCCCAGGATCACATGGGTACAGGTCGCCTCCTGAAGCATCCTCCCGGATATCTCCCCCGTGTAGGCCCCGCTCACATCCCAGTGCATGTTCTGCCCGGCCATAAATATCCCGGAATCCCCTATTGCCTCCCTCACACGACCCAGATGGGTGAAGGGGGGGGCCACCAGCACATCTACCCCTTCAACTCCCCCGATCCCATTCCGTATGGTCTTGATCAACTCCGCCGCCTCTTTGAGGCTCAGGTTCATCTTCCAGTTACCGGCAATCATCGGTTTTCTTTCATACATTTGTCACCTCACCTAGAACCTGCGGGCTTCTGAACCCCTCAATCCCCCGTCTCATGAATTATCGGCCATAAAAAGGGCCAGATCCACCATCCGGTTTGAGTAGCCGAACTCATTATCATACCAGGCCAGGACCTTCACCATGTCGCCTATGGCCATGGTTGAAGGCCCGTCTATGGTTGAAGAAACAGATGTACCGTTAAAATCGATAGATACCAGCGGGTCTCCGCTGAAGGCCAGGATACCCTTGAGATAGCTATCTGAGGCCTCCTTCATGACATGGTTGATCTCATCGGCCATGGCCGGTTTTTCAAGCTGCGCCACAAGGTCCACCACCGATACGTTGGGAGTGGGTACGCGTATGGCCATCCCGTTCAACTTACCTTCCAGTTGCGGAAGGACCAGGGCAACCGCCTTTGCGGCCCCGGTGGTGGTGGGTATCATGGAGAGGGCAGCGGCCCTTGCCCTTCTCAGGTCCTTGTGGGGAAAATCCAGTATCCGCTGGTCTCCTGTGTAAGAATGAGTCGTTGTCATCAGCCCCTTTTTGATCCCAAAATGATCGAGGAGGACCTTGCAGGGAGGTGCGAGGCAGTTGGTCGTGCACGAGGCATTGGAGACAACGTGATGTTTTCCAGGATCATACTCATGATGGTTCACGCCCATAACCAGGGTTATATCCGGCCCCTTGGCAGGGGCTGAAATGATCACCTTCTGGGCGCCCGCTGTCAGATGCCCCCCCGCCTTTTCCCGGTCCCTGAAAAGGCCCGTGCATTCAAAGACGGTTTCCACACCAAGGTCGCCCCAGGTGAGGTTTGCGGGTTCCCGTTCCGTAAATATCCGAATTTCTTTCCCATTGACAATCAAGGCATTATCCGTACTCGAAACCTCGGCGTCAAGGATGCCGTGTACAGAGTCATATTTCAGCAGATGGGCCAGGGTCGCAGGATCAGTGAGGTCGTTTATGGCCACGAACTCAATCCCCGGGTTGTTGATCCCTGCCCTGAAAACCATTCTTCCGATCCTTCCAAAGCCGTTTATGCCCACTCTCAGAGTCATTTCATACCCTCCTCAACTCTTATTGTTATCTGTTGTCTTCGTTGCAAATTTGCGACCTGCGCGGTTACCCTTAGTCCGTGGGGGCCTCTTTTCCAAAGGACGCAACAAAATATTCCATCAGGACATGGAACGCCCCCTTAGTTGGAT
>DREN01000044.1 GCA_011051075.1 Deltaproteobacteria bacterium
CCCCACGAGGAGGACACGGTCATGACCTCCGAGATCAAGCTCCACCTGGGCCTCTCCTTCCGCCCCCACAACAAGCCTCTCCCCTTCCCTGCGCACAAAGCGCTTTACCGCACGGTAGGGATTGACCGCCTGAACAGCGCTCTTGAATATATCAGCGGCCTCGGAACGTATCTGCCTGATAGTTTCATATTCCATGGATGGCACCCTTTCTCTCCTTGCAGGAGGTTCTCTCGTTCTATCTTACCTTTATCCCCGGATCTTTCCATATCCCGCATCCCTCCCAGACCAGAGGCAGGTATGGGCCTGGTTCCTGGTCAGGAGCCGTCATGAAGACCCGGGGTAAATCTCGAGATCCCTTCCGCTTAAACGGGTGGCGGTAGCTTAATAAAGGGGTGTTATGGAGGTCAAGGCAAAAACGCCGGGGACCCATGAACCGATCCGGTGAACCACTTTTTCTCGGACCCGCGGGCCTTGGAACAGGGGCTTCTCAGCCTTTCACCGCGCCCATGGTGAGGCCACCTATGAACCGATCCACGAAGAAGTTATAGACAATGGCAATGGGGAGGGATGCGATCAGGCAGCCTGCCATGAGGCCTCCCCAGTTGTACACATCCCCATGAACGAGGAAGGTGGGCACCCCCACACTCACAGTGTACTTGGATGCCGCGGTTACAAAGGTCAGGGTGTAGATATACTCCTGAACCACCAGTGTGAAGCTGAATATGACCACGGTCAGGATCCCGGAGGTGGATATGGGTAGAACCATCCTTATAAAGGCCCCGAAACGGCTGTACCCGTCTATCATGGCGGCCTCCTCCAGGTCAGGGGGAATTGCCTTGAAAAACCCCATCAAGAGCCAGATGGCGAATGGGATGGTAAAGGAGGGAAATACAAGCACAAGCGACCAGAGGGAGTCTTGAAGCCCCACGGTTGCCACCACCCTGGACATGGGGATGAAGAGGATGGTTGGCGCAATAAGGTAGGTGAGAAATATCCCGATACCGATCGCCTCACCCCACCGCCCGCCAAGCCGCACCAGACTGTACCCCGCAGGTATGGCCAGGACCAAGGTTATGGCAACCACCAGGACACCCACGAACGCCGTATTAATGAGCCACTGCACAAACTGGGTTTCGGTAAAGAGATACTCAATATGGGAAAGGGTGGGCGCCATATTGAAAATGAAGGGGTTGTTGGCCCTGTTATACAGGTCCGCGTCCTGCTTGAAGGTGGTGATAAGCATCCAAAGGAAGGGAAGGCTTGCGAAAAAGGCAAAGATTGCCAGGGTTCCGAAATGGGCAAACTTCAAAAAGATCCACTTAACACCTTTTTTCTCTTCTACCATCTCAGGTGACCTCCGAACGACGTGCTATCTTGAGCATAAGTATTGCCACGGCCAACAGGAGCGGAAAAAGGAACAGGGCCGTGGCTGCTCCACCAGCCAGATCGCCCGCGTCAATTCCAATGTAGAACGCCTGACTGACAAGAACCTGGGTGGAATCGTAGGGTCCCCCCCTGGTCAGAACGAGAATAATGATAATATCGGTGGCCGTAAAGACAATCCCGAAGAGAACGGCCACCAGCATGATGGGGAGCATCATGGGTATGGTAACCTGAAAGAGACGCCTGAAATATCCTGCCCCGTCAACGAGGGCCGCATCCTGGATATCCTTTGGAATGGATGCGAGACCGGCCAGCATGATAATCATGGCAAGGGGCAGCATACGCCACACATGAACGGTGATAATGGAGGCCATTGCCAGGCCTGGCGTCCCTAACCACATGGGCCAGAAATCAGGACCAAAGAGCCCTGTCCGCTGAAGCAGCCAGTTAATGGGACTGTAGATGGAGTCCAGCATCCAGAGCCATCCGATAACGCCCAGTGAAATCGGGGCCACATAAGGCATGAGGATCAGGGCCCGCACAAAAAATTTACCCTTGAAATCTTTCACCAGCAGGAGGGCCAGTATCTTTGCCAGGACAACCACAATGGCCATGGATACAAAGGTGAACAGGATGGTATTCTTGAGGGCGATCCTGAATTCCGGCTCCTCAATAATGCTCCGAAAGGTTGAGAGCCCCACGAAGTTGTAATCCACGCTCCCCACGGTTATATCGCTCAGGCTGTAGGCAAAGGCCAGTATGAGAGGGTAGCCCACAAGGGCCAGCACGTAGATCACGGCGGGGGCTATCATAATGGGGCCCAGGAACTTTTCATTGTCAAAAAAGAAGCTCAGGCGCCCCCCTCTATTGATAACGCTCTTACCTCCATGCTCCTGAAGAGAATCCATGTAATCTCCTTATCTTATAAGGGAATCGGCTCTGCGCGCAGCCCACTTTCAACGTCAAAGAACTTGACGTCCTTGCGCGGTACCGCAAAATCATAGGTGCCGCCGGTTTCGATAGAGTAATGGGTGAAGCTTGTAGGGAGATTTGCCACAACCTGATGGTGGCCGAACCTTTTCTCCAGCCTTCCATAGACAAGCCTGTCAGACCCCAGGTCCTCAACCCTGCTGACCTCAACAGTAAAGGACTCCAGATCTCCTGATCCCCCGAGTAATTCGCGGGGAAGGAAACACTCCGGCCTGAAGCCGATAATGCGGTCCTCCGTTTTTATCAGATTCATGGGCGGAGAGCCCAAGAACCCGGCCACAAACGTGTCGGAAGGGTCCGAGTACACCTCTTTGGGGGAACCCAACTGGTGTACCTTTCCCTGGTTCATGACCGCGATACGATCTCCCATGCCCATGGCCTCTATCTGGTCGTGGGTCACATAGATGGTGGTGATTTCCACGTCCTTCTGAAACCGGTGGAGCTCCTCCCTGGCCGAGGTCCTGAGCTTTGCGTCCAGGTTGGAAAGGGGCTCGTCCAGCAGAAATACATTGGGTTCCCTGACCAGTGCACGGGCCAGGGCCACCCGCTGCCGTTCTCCCCCTGAGAGCTCACGGGGTTTTCTCCGGAGGAGTCGCTCGATGCCGAACATGGAGGCTGCCCATCTGACCTTCCGGTCTATATCATCCTTTGGCATTGAAACCGCCTTGAGGGGAAAGGCGATATTCTTGTAAATGGTCATGTGCGGATAAAGGGCATAGCTCTGGAAGACCATGGCCACACCCCTGGCACGGGGGGGAAGGTGGGTTACCGCCTCTCCCCCGATCAGGATGTCCCCTGCGGAAGGCTTTTCCAACCCGGCTATCATACGAAGAAGTGTGGTCTTCCCGCAACCTGAGGGGCCTAACAGGACAAGAAACTCCCCCTCACGGCTGGCAATATCTACCCCGTCAACGGCCTTCACCTCGCCAAAGTATTTTTCAAGACCCTGCGTTTCTACCTTTGCCAACAGTTCCTCCTTTACGCTTCACGCAAACAAAAGAATGAGGCACGCTCCTCACCCCGGTATGGACCCTGAGGAGCGTCCCTGTAATAACTGGCGCGGGTTTACCGGGACCAGGGACCGGTTGACATGAAAACCGACCCTTATCTCCTGCAGGCCGCAAAAAAACGGCCTCCCCCTTTTAGATTAGACCACGCCCTTTTTCTGCCATTTCTTGAAAATCTTCTTGACCTTCCTGTCTGCCGCGTTGATGGCGTCCTGGGGGCTCATCATACCGGAGGCCGCCCTTGCAAACATGGTGGAGATAATCCAGGTGCTGAAGATCTCATCAATGGCGGCGTTGGCGTATCCGGGATACCCCACGTTGGTTGCCCAGTCAAGGACGTCCTCAAGGACCGCGTATTTGGTGGGCGGGTCGGCCTTCTTGTCGTAGGATACCAGCTTTTTAAGATCTGGTACGGTGCCTGGCCAGCAAGGGAAGTTATAAAACTCGCTGGCTAAAAATGCCGTCCGGAAGTCTGAGATATAGTCCACCAGGAACTTCTTGGCGCCCTCGATATTGTCCGCGAACTTCCAGATCACATACACGTCCATAACGTGCTCTAACCCCATGCGGCGTACCGGTCCCTTGCATGCCTTGGCCAGCCATATCTTCTTGGCTATTTCCGGTGCCGTCTTTTCGGCGGTCCTGGTGATGGATATGGCATTCAAGGCTAAAGAGCCTTTCCCTGAGATCATGAAGCGGTTGTTGGCAGAGGCGTCCCAGGTGAAAACCTCTGGAGTCATACATTCATTGTAGAGGGCCTTTACGAATTTCACCGCCTCCAATGTCTCCTTGGAGTTTAACACCGGATTCCCCGCTGCATCCTGGACCGATGATCCGAAGGCGTACATGATGGCCCTCATGGCCATATTGGTGTCGATCTCGTTGGCAAGACCAATCCCGACTGGGACGTTATGTTTCTTCTTGATCTTTGCTCCGCCGATTCTCACATCATCCCACGTGTTGGGAAACATGCCCACCGAGTCCCACAGGTCTTTCCGGTAGTTGACCGGATCGGGGACAAAGCTGTCGGAGAAGCCGTAGTACTTCTTTGTCCTGGGATTGTAGGTGCTCCTGATGGCCAGATCGATCGGTTTTCCCACGTTCTTTTCGCACTCCTGATATATCTCGCTGTGGTCTATCACCTGGTGCTCCATGTCAGGCTTGGGCCATAGGAACATGAAAAGATCGTGCCCCTTCCGGGCAGAGACTTCGGCCGCGGCCCTGGCGTTCAGGCCTGACAGCCCTATGGTGTCGAGGATGACCTTTGTGTTGTTTTTCTCTCCCCACTCTCTGATATAGGTATCCCTGAACCATTTGTCGTATCCCGGAACAAAATGGACCCATTGAAGCATCTTCAGTTCTTTCTGCCTGGCCGCACCATAACGCGGAAAGACCAGTTCCCCGGCGCCCAGGGCCGCCGCCCCCACAAGGCTGGTTTTGATGAACTGCCGTCTGGTGATAACACCTATGGTCTTCTTCCTTAACCCTTCTGTGCTAAATGCCATGACTCTCCCTCCTTTTCATTCTGAAGCTTTTTAGGGTAGTTTGAATCACATTTTCAGGGTTGGGTTATTGAGTGAAACGGCCTACGATTAAATATCGGTGATGCGCCTTCAATTTCAGTGCCCAATGACGCCGTGCGAGGACTCCATGAAAGGCACCAATAGGCGGACACAACCTTGGGGTTAAGAGAGGAAGACAGGAGGAGGAAGAGATGCTGTATCAATGAGAGCGGGTTGAATATCCTGGCGTAGCGGCAGCGTGAGTTCAGAACGGCGGAGAGAAGAGCTGGAAGATCAGCGTAGCTGGAAATCAACGGGGTATTGTCATTCACCAGATGGGAAGGCGGGCCCTGCCCCGATCGACTCGTCATCCCTATGCCATATGGAGGACCCCTGTTCCAGGAGGATCCTAAGGTCTTGATTATAGCTCCCCGCAAGCCCACATCCGGCACCTCGATCGCCCCCGCAGGCTAAAAGAACCGGGCTGAAAATATCCGCAGATTCACCACCTCCGGGAGGCGTGAAATAATGCCACCACTTAGATGCTCTGAAATTGGATGGGAAATATCAATATTGACGGCTCAATAGTCCAGCATCGGCAAATGGTTGTCAAGCATTATTTTGTATTGGCATCAACTCTCATATTGAGAAGAGATCGCGGTCGCGGTTGTGATATTATACTGCAGGTGACGTCTCCGAACTAACCTGGAAACCTGACGCGGGCCATTTAAACCCCGAGCTATAGAGTTTTAGATAATGATTTTGGCAAGGCCGGAGGGAGGAATCGGAGTAAGTCGTACCCATAGTACGTCGTCGACGATTCCGACCGATAACGCAGTCCAAAATCTTTATCTGGAAGTCTATACACCATGAATTCCCCCTTTCACAGGGCTCAGGCCCCTGACGACTTTGGGGGACTTACCAGGGCCTCGCCGTCCAGGACAAGGGTCCCATCCTGATTGGTGCACGAGGTCCTCATGCGCACCCTGTTCTCATCTTTCATTATCTCAACCACTTCCACCCTGGCAGTAACGGTATCTCCGATACGCACGGGGGCCAGAAAATCGAGTACCTGCCTCACGTACACCGTGCCAGGCCCAGGGAGGCTCATGCCAAGCAGGCCTGAAACGAACCCGGCGGTCAGCATGCCATGGGCTATCCTGGTCTTGAAAAAGGTCTTTTTGGCATACTCCTCGTTGAGATGGGCGGGGTTAAAATCCCCTGTTATGCCGGCGTAAAGGTAGACGTCCGATTCGGTGACGGTCTTGGCGAACTCAGCCGTATCCCCCATCCTGAGCCGGTCTATGGTCTTTCCAGTCATCCTGATTCTCCATCTGTTTGGACGGGAGATCTCCGCTTGCGTACTGCCAGGCAGGATACTTCCACCATCTGGACCGCGTCCTCCTCCCTGCTCGGATCATGCCTGCAGAAAAATTCAAGGACACTTCGCACATAATCCTCAGGCCGGTACTCATAGGTATTGTGGCCGCAACCCGGGAGAACGGCCAACTCCCCGTTCTGGAGATTCCTGTACATAGCAACCCCTTGTTCCACATCAAAGAGGGCACTCCTGTCCGGATAGAGCACCAGGGACGGGCATTTGACAGATGACAGTTCCGGTCTCAGATCAAAGACGCCGGTACCGTAGGATCCCCCGAACCTGCGGAACTGATCAAAGAAGTAACCAGCCTCTTTACCGTGCCACTCAAGAAGTTTTGTCTTGAGTTCAGGCTCAAGATCCAGGAATTTTTTTGGGAAAAACCTGGGATTTTTCTCGGACATAGGGATCGTGCTGAAACACTGGGTACTGGCAATCACCAAGGTCTGTACCTGC
>DREN01000175.1 GCA_011051075.1 Deltaproteobacteria bacterium
ACCCAGCACCCAGCACATGGAAATTTTAGCAAAATCCGCATTTCTCCTCTACACCCTGGTCATAGTCACCGGTTCTGTCATGGCCGTGTCAGCAAGGGGCCTTGTGCGGGCCCTGCTTGGTCTTATGGGGGTGATGATAGGGGTGGCTGGGATGTATCTCCTCATGGCTGCCCCCTTTGTGGCCTTCATGCAGGTCCTCATATACGTTGGCGGGGTCGGCGTGCTCATCTTTTTCGCCATTATGCTCACCAGGGCCGATGCTCACGGGGATGAGTCCGGGCCCGGCCATGTCCGCTCCATCCTGAACGCCCTCCTGGCCCTGTTAGCGCCGGGGGTTATACTCTCCGTGGTGATCCTGAACCACCCTCCCGCAAGCATCTCCGAGCCCGCGGATGTGGGGGTTTTCGGGCTGGGAAAGGGTATGCTTGAACCCTATCTGCTTCCCTTTGAACTCATATCCATCATTTTATTTGTGGCCATGGCCGGGGCAGTCCTGGTGGCCTGGCGCAGGTGGGGTGAAAAATGACCGCCCTGACCATGTACCAGATGGTGGGTCTCTTCCTTTTGAGTGTGGGGTTTTTCGGTCTTGTGTGGCGCAGGACCCTCATCGGCATGGTCATATCCCTGGAGCTCATGATAAACGGTGCCGGACTGGCTGTTGTGGCCGCGGCCCAGTTGACCCCGGCAAACGGGGTAACGGGGCAGATCGCCGCCCTCTTCATCATGGGTATCGCCGCGGCTGAGGCAACCCTGATCCTTGCCATCGTCCTGGTGGTGGTGAGGCGGTTCAAGACATCCCGGGCCGGGGAAGTCTCCCAAATGAAGGGCTGAACAGGATGGATACCAACCCTGAGATCATCAACAGTGTACGCCCCCTTTTACCCGTGGCCGTCACATTCGCCTCTCCCTTTCTTATCAGGGTGATGGCAGGGGATGAAAACCGCAGGGAGGCCCTCTCCTTTGTCATGGCCTCCATCACCTTCCTAACGGTGATCACCATGGCCCCGGCCATCCTGGAGGGGCATATCTACTCCTTTACCCTGTTTACCATCCTGCCGGGAATAAGGGTGGGCTTCTGCGCCGACGGCCTGAGCATGGTCTTTGCCCTCATCTCATCCTTTCTCTGGATCCTGACCACCAGTTATAACATCGGTTATATGAGGACCCTCAGGGAACACGCTCAGACGCGCTACTACGTGTGTTTCAGCGTGGCCATATTCGGGGCCCAGGGCGTATCCTTTGCGGGCAACGTCTTCACCCTCTACCTCTTCTACGAGATCATTACCCTGTTTACCTACCCCCTGGTGGCCCACTACCAGAACCGGGAGGCCTTTGAGGCGGGCAGGAAATACCTGGTCTATCTGTTGGGGACCTCCAAGCTCTTTTTTCTCCCGGCCATGATCCTGACCTACGTGCTCTGCGGGACCCTGGACTTCAGGCTGGGGGATATTCACAAGGGTATCTTCCCTGTCACCGCCAACCCCGTGCTGGTGATCAGCGTTTACGTGCTCTACCTGGCCGGCCTCACCAAGACCGCCATGATGCCGCTCCACGGCTGGCTCCCTTCGGCCATGGTGGCGCCCACCCCGGTCTCGGGCCTGCTCCACGCCGTGGCCGTGGTCAAGGCCGGGGCCTTCTCAGTATGCAGAATCATGCTTTCCTGCTTCGGCCTGGACTCCCTTGACCGGCTGGGTCTCGGGACCCCCACGGTCTATGTGGCCGGGTTCACCATTATCGCGGCCGCACTCATAGCCCTGACAAAGGACGACCTGAAGGCGAGGATAGCCTACTCCACGGTGAGCCACCTCTCCTACATAGTCATGGGGGTGGCCATGCTCTCCCAGGGGGGGGTGGAAGGGGGGATCTCGGCCATTGCCCACGATGCCTTTCCCAAGATCACCCTCTTTTTTGCGGCCGGGTGCATCATAGTGGTTACGGGATCAAGGAAGATAAGCATGATGAACGGCCTTGGCAGGCGCATGCCCTGGACGTTCGGGGCCTTTGCTCTGGCCACCCTCTCCTTCATAGGTCTGGCCCCTGCCAGCGGATTCCTGAGCAAATTTTATCTTATTACAGGGGCCGCTGATGCGAAACAGACCATCCCCATGGTGGTGATACTCCTCAGTGTCCTTCTGAACATGGCCTATTTCGGCCCCATCGTCATTCGGGGTTTCTTTCTCCCGCCCAGGGACCGGGTAGAGATGGGGCAGTACGCCGAGGCCCCCATGACCATGGTGGTCCCCATGTTCATGATCGCGTTACTGTCGATCCTGATCGGGTTTTATCCTCAGACCTTTGTGGATTTTGTGGATGCGTACGGGAGGTTCTGGTGAAAAATGAAGGCCCAAGGCCTAAAGGGCCGGCAGGCCGCGGCTGTTGGATGTCTGATGAGAGGAGATAGGCAAACATGACCTTTTTAGACCTGTTTCTTCACCCTGGCGCGGCATTTTTTATCGCGGGGCTCATCCTCCCCCTCTTTCGGGGTCGCCTCTGGAGATGGACACTCCTTGCGCCGCCCCTTTATGCTGTTTTCTTAGCCTTTCGCATGCACACAGGATCCTACTGGGTCCTCCCCTACGTGGGCCAGAGCCTGGTCTTGGCAAGGGTGGACCGTCTATCCCTCTCCTTCGTGATCCTGTTTGCCCTCATGAGCGTTCTGTGCACCCTCTTTGCCTTCCACGTGCGGGAAAAGGCCCATCAGGCGGCATCGCTCTTTTATACGGGGGCCTCCTTCGGGGCGGTCCTTGCCGGTGATTACTGGACCCTCTACATCTTCTGGCAGTTCATGACCGTGTCATCCGCCTTCCTTATCTGGTTCGGCCGGCGGCCCCGCGCCGCAGAGGCGGGCTTCCGGTACATGCTCCTCCTGCTCTTGAGCAGCGTGCTTCTCCTTGCCGGTATCCTACTCAGGCAGAGGGTGATCGGGACCTTTATCTTTGAGCCTGCCGACGCCCAGATGATGTGGCTCTTCGACTGGCTGATCCTAATGGCCTTCTTGGTTAACGGGGCCGTGGTCCCCTTTCACGCGTGGCTCACCGACGCCCTGCCCGAGGCCACCATCCCCGGGGCCGTGTTCCTCTCGGTCTTTACCACCAATACGGCCGTGTACGCCCTGGCCAGGTGCTTCGCGGGCCTCCACGTCCTGTTCATACTCGGTGTTTTCATCTCCCTCTACGGGGCAATTTACGCCCTCAGGGCGAATAATATCCGGAGGATACCGGCCTATCTCATGGTGTCCCAGGGGGGATTCATGCTGACGGGGATCGGCATTGGTACGGGATTGGGAATGGATGGGGCCATGGCCCTGGTCCATGCCCACGCCTTTTCCAACGCCCTCCTCTTCATGGCCGTTGGATCCCTGATCCTCATGGTCAGGGAGGAATACCTCTCGGGCCTGGGCGGTCTGGCATTTAAGGCCCGGTTTATCCTGGCCTGCACCATGGTGGGGGCCCTTTCCATGTGTGGCATGCCTTTTCTGAACGGGTTCGTGGCAATCCCCCTGATCCTTGAGGCCGCATGGGAGGAGAGTCCGGTTATGGCCATGGCACTGGGTATGGCCCTTGCCGGTGAATTCCTGGCAGTGGGGCTGCGCCTCCCCTATTTCGCCTTCCTGGCAAAAGAACCGCAAGAGGGTCCGGCCCCAAAGAGGCTGCCCCTGAACATGACCGTGGCCATGGCACTGGTCTCTCTGTGCTGCCTTGTTCAGGCTATCTTCCCCCGTCTCTTTTACAGGCTCCTTCCCGCCCCTGTGGAAGGAGACCCCTTTAGCTTATGGAAGGTATGGGGCGCCGTTTCTTTCCTTACCCTGATCTTTCTCATCTTTTTTCCTCTTCGCAGGGGACTTTCCCCCCGAACCCGGCGTCTTCCAGACTTTGATCTCATCTACCGCCTTGTGGGCCGGGGGGTGATGGGACTTGCGGCAAGGCCCCTGGCACGGTTGGACAGCGTATGGACCGAGCTTTACCAGAGGGTGCTCCTTTTCTCTGCAGCCGAAACGGCCCGGCTCGCAGGATGGGTTGAAAGGCGGGGGCTGGACCGGCTGGTGGAGGGAACCGCCAGGACGGTTATGGGGATCGGGAAGGTCTCGGCCCGCATGCAGACGGGCCGGCTCCAGGAGATGTTAGCCTGGATGGTGGCCCTGGCCCTGGCCATTTTCGGCCTCATCTGGTTCTGGGGATAAGACCATGACAGCCCATTTTCCCGTCATCACAGTCCTGATACTGTTCCCTGCCGTGGGGTGTGTGGGGCTGTTTTTCATAAAAAGATCCCCTATGGTGCGGTGGTACACCCTGGGCGTTTCCTTGGGAGAGCTGATCCTCGGCCTTCCTCTGGCGGGATTCAGGCCTGACACCCCTTGTTTCCAGTTCGTTGAGTGTGTGAACTGGGTGCCTGGATGGGGCCTTGAGTATTTCGTGGGGATAGACGGTATCAGCCTGCTTATGGTGGGGCTGACCCTGATCGTCCTCCCCTTGTGCGTCCTTTGTTCATGGTCCTGTGTGGACAGGAGGGTCAGGGAGTTTCACTGCTCTATCCTTCTTCTCTGCTCCCTGTGCGTGGGGGTATTCTCCGCCCTGGACCTGATCCTTTTTTTCCTGTTCTGGGAGGCCCTCCTTATCCCGGCCTACCTGATCATAGGGGTCTGGGGGGGGGCTGACCGGCACCGGGCCTCCCTCAAGTTCATCCTCTACACCCTGGCCGGAAGCGCCCTCCTGTTGGTGGCCGTCATAGCCTTCAGGATTGAGGGGGGCACCTTTTCCATCCCTGAACTCATGAAACAGGACTTCCCGCCCGCTCTCCAGTTGTGGACTTTCCTGGTCATGGCCCTTGCCTTTGCGGTCAAGACCCCCATGTTTCCGTTTCACGGCTGGCTGCCTGCCGCATATTCAGAGGCGCCTGTTGCCGGAAGTGTAGTTCTCTCCGCTGTGCTGGCCAAGATGGGGGCATACGGGTTCCTGCGTCTGTGTCTTCCCCTCACTCCTTTGGCCAGCCACCTCTTCGCCCCCATGATGATAGCCTTGTCTATCGCCTCTGTGCTCTACGGGGGGCTGATGGCCTTCGGCAGGTCAGATATCAAGAAGATCATCGCCTATTCATCCCTGGCCCATATGGGCTTTGTTACCCTGGGGATCTTTCTCTTGAGCATGCGGGGCCTCCAGGGTGCCCTTTTTCAGATGGTAAGCCACGGTATTACAACCGGGGCCCTTTTCGTGCTGGCCGGCCTGCTCCACGAGCGGAGCCACAGCTACCAGATAGGCCAGAACCTGGGGCTTGGCAGGTATGTCCCGGCCTTCATGGGCCTGTGGGGTTTCATGGCCTTTGCAGGCTTTGCCTTTCCCGGCACCGGTAATTTTGTAGGGGAGTTTCTGGTCCTTGTGGGGGCCTTTGAAAGGAGTGTGTGGGTGGGGGCCACCCTGGTCCCCGGGGCGGTCCTGGCTGCGGCCTACATGCTCAGACCCACCCAGAGGATGGCCTGGGGCGAGCCTTCCAGGGCCAGGGGCTGGAAGGGTTTGAACGTAAGGGAATGGATCTCTCTTCTCCCCCTCCTATTCCTCATCCTGTACCTGGGACTGGCGCCGGCCTTTGTGTTCAGGGTCATGAACCCCACGCTGAACCGCCTGGTGGCGGTGTCCGAAGGGATCAGGCCTGATGCAATGACCACCACGATTCCTGAACCGACCCTTTTGTTTGAAAAGGGCGGCGGGGTCGGAGTTATGGAGAGGGAGGGGAGGTGACCTTGACGGCCCTGTTGGAAATAATCGTGCCCGAGTTGTTCCAGCTCCTGTTGATCGGGGCCCTCTTCATACAGGCTGTTGCTGGAAAACCCTGGATGCCGCGGGTTGAGAGGTGGCTTGCGTGGGGTGCGGGGGTAGGGGTATTGCTCTCTCTGCTGTTTCTGGGTGCCCGGGGCCTGATCTTCTCAGGGGCATACAGCGTTGATCCCATCTCACAGTTCTTCAAGATGACCATCGCAACGGGTTTTGCCCTTGGCGTTCTTAACGCCCTCCATAATCCCACCCTGGAGGATGATAAAAAGGCCGAGTACTCTATGTTCATGGCCCTTTCGGCCTGGGGTCTCATGCTCCTCTCCTCGGCCGTGGAACTGGTCAGTATCTATCTGGCCCTTGAACTGGCCTCTTTCAGCCTCTTTCCCCTGGTGCCCCTCAGGGGTGAGGACAGGGAGGCGGCCGAGGCCGCTTTAAAGTACATCCTTTTCGGGGCCGCGGCAACGGCAGTGGGCCTGTTCGGTTTTTCATTTATTCTGGCTGCCCAGCACACCACCTACCTGAGCCATCTGGTCCAGAAACCGTGGACCTGGTCCGGGGCTCCAATGGCCGTTACGGGCCTTACCCTGTTTCTCTGTACCATCTTCTTCAAGCTGGCCCTGTTTCCCTTTCATGCCTGGGCCCCGGACGTGTACCAGGGGGCGAGCAACGAGACCGCCGCCTTTATCTCCACACTCCCCAAGGCGGGCGCCGTGGCAATCCTGATCCGGTTCGTACCCCTGTGGAGGGGGGGGCCGGAGATTACCACCATCCTGGCGGTGCTTGCCGCTTTTTCCATCACCTATGGCAATCTGGCCGCACTGGTTCAGAAGGATATAAAGCGTATGCTCGGATACTCTGCCATCGCCCATGCCGGCTATCTGATAATAGGCCTGACAGCACGATCAGCCCCGGGTATGGCAGCCACATCCTTCTACATCCTGGTC
>DREN01000422.1 GCA_011051075.1 Deltaproteobacteria bacterium
CTTAGGGACTACATCAAGAGTGCCCTGGTTTATCCGGTCTTCCTGGTCCTTGTGGGGGGGGTATCCATAATCATCCTCCTGACCTTTGTCCTGCCAAAGTTCTCCATTATTTTCTCCGATATGGGCCAGGCCATCCCCTTTACCACCCGGTTTCTGCTCCGGTTCAGCGAGCTTTTGAGGTCCTACTGGTGGGCCATCCTCGGTTTACTGGGGATGGTCTTTTTCCTGATGAGGCGCTACCTTCAGACCCCGGCGGGCCGTCTGAAATTTGACAGGCGCAAGATGAACCTTCCCGTTGTGGGAAACCTGGTCAGGAAGATCGAGGTGGCGCGCTTTGCCAGGACCCTGGGCACCCTTACAAAGAGCGGCGTACCGATCCTTCAGGCCCTCAGCCTGGTCAAGGATATCATGGTGAACCAGGTCATTGCCCGGTCCATGGGGGAGATCTGCGAGAGGGTGAAGGAGGGAGAGAGGCTCTCCAGGCCCCTCAACGAGATGAAGATCTTCCCATCATTAGCCGTTCAGATGATTACCGTGGGTGAGGAGACGGGCCGGCTGGACAGTATGCTCTTGCGGGTGGCTGAAAACTATGAGAAGATCGTGAAGGATATGGTGAAGAGATTCGTAAGCCTTCTGGAACCGGCCATGATCCTGGCCATGGGCGTGGTCGTGGGTTTTATAGTCATATCGATGCTTATGGCCATATTCAGCATGAACGAGATGCCTTTCTGAAAGGAGCGGTTATGGAGAGACCTAAAGATAGGGAAAGGGGCTTTACACTCATTGAACTGTTGATCGTTATGGTTATCCTGGGTCTTCTGGCCGCCCTGGTGGGCCCCCGCATGTTCGGGAAGGTGGGAAAGTCCAAACAGAAGGCGGCCAAGGCCCAGATCGCCCTCTTTGAAACGGCCCTGGATACCTACAGGCTGGACGTGGGCAAGTACCCCACAACGGATCAGGGGCTTGAGGCCTTGAGGACCCAGCCGGACGGGATCGAGAACTGGGACGGGCCTTACCTTTCAAAGGAGATCCCCCTTGATCCCTGGGGCCATCCCTATGAGTACCGGTCGCCTGGGGAGCACGGGGACTTTGATATTATCTCCTACGGGGCTGACGGGAGCCAGGGAGGCGAAGGAGAGGACCTGGATATTGTGAGCTGGCAGGATATAGGGGCCCGGGAATGAGCCTGGCACCCGGAATAAGAACCCCCGGGGGCTTCAGCCTCCTTGAGCTGATCGTGGTCCTGGTGATTATCGGGGTTGTGTCCGCCTTTGTGGGCCCCAAATTAGCGGGCTCCATGACCAATATGAACCTGCGCACGGCCTCCAAGAGGGTTGCGGCCCTTCTAAGGTACGCGAGGAATCAGGCGGTTTCCTTCGGGACTGATTCAGTCGTCCACTTTGATTTTGAAAAAAACAGGATCTCCCTGACCTCTTTGAAGCCTCCCTCTGACGGCCCGGAGGCGGACAGCGAGGAAGGTCCTGATGGGACGGCTGAGCACGGGAGGAGGCCCGAGACCTACCTGCTGCCGGACGGCGTCTATCTGAAGGAGGGTGTATTGGGGGAGGAGGAGACAGACTCGGGGATCTTTGAGATTACCTTCCTTCCCGACGGCGGGAGCAGCGGGGGTGAGGTGATCCTGATGAACCAGAGGGAGAGGGGCTATATTATCGCCGTTGATTTTATCACCGGGGTGGTGCGGGTGGGGCGCCATGAGACCTGAGAGGGGCTTTACCCTCATTGAAATTCTTGTTGCCATATCGGTCCTGGCCATATCCCTGGTAGTGATCCTCCAGCTCTTTTCCGGGGGTCTCAAGTCCGTCCGCCTTTCAAATCAGTACACCAGGGCCATCTTCTATGCGCGGGAGAAGATGGAGGAGCTTCTTTTGACCGAGGGGCTGGAGCCGGGAACCTTAGACGGTGGATCGGAGGATTCCCTGCGCTGGACGGCCCAGGTGGTACTGGTGGAACCGGACGAGGAGGATGGTCCCGAACTCCCCTTTGATACCCTAAAGATCACCCTCCAGGTTATGTGGGAGGAAGGAGAAAAAGAGAAACGCTTTCAGATAAGCACACTGAAGGTGGTGGAAAAGAGAGAGGATGAAGAATTGCAGAGCTGAGGAATCAGGGGCCGGAACAGGCTTTTTTCGTCAATCGTCAATCATCGATCATCGATCATCAATTGCAGGTTTTACGCTCCTTGAGCTCCTCATCTCCCTCTCCATTGTGGGACTGATCCTCATCATCGTTTTCGGGGCCCTCAGGATAGGGTCCAGGGCCTGGGAAAGGGGAGAGAGGGATGTGGAGACCCACCAGAGGCAGCGTATCGTCCTGGAACTTATGGGGCAGCAGCTTGCCTCGGCCAGCCCGCAGGAAATCAGGGTTGGGGAAGAGAAGCCCTTTTATTTCAAAGGTGATGAGCGCTCAGTGGCCTTTACCTCACGCGTTGCGGTGCTGCCCACAAACAGGTTCGGCACGGTGTTTGTCCAGTACCAGGTGGGGGAGGCCGAGGGAGGGGAGGGGGAGAGCCTGAGTTTTTATGAGAAAAGAGCTCTTTTCTCAGGGGCCCCCAAGGGCATGGACGAGCCTGAAGAGGAGGATTTCCTACTGCTGATCCCGTATATGGAGAGCCTGCGCTTTGAGTATCTGGGGCCCCCTGAAGGGGAGGAGGAAGACGCGCCCCAATGGCAGGAGGCCTGGGACCCTGAGACCGATAAGGGTCTCCCCCTGGGGGTAAGGGTCTCTCTTGTGGAAAAGGCCAATATGCCCCCCATGCGCATCCTTGCCCCCATTGCGGCAGAGACGGAGTGAGGGATCAGGGGAAATTCCAAATAAACGTGTCGGAACTTCTACAACTTATTGAAATTAAAGTGGTTTATTAAGTCTTAGCCTTTCTGGCGCATACATGGAATAATGTAGTGGTGGAATATTGGAATGTTGAAATTAGAAATTTGGCCTTCATCCTTTTGTGCTGCTGATGAACGTATTCAATTTTGGAGCGATCTCCCTAATCCCGCCCTGCGGGACTACTTTCCAATTTCAAATTTCAAGCCGTGAACGGCTGCCAACATTCCAATTGTGAGAGATACGCACCAAGTTCGTGCTTGTAATTTGGGATGTGCCTGTGATTTGGTGCTTGTAATTTGGGATTTTGATAGCGGTATGAACGGATGCCCGTTCCTCAGGCTCATGAGATCTAAGTCCGGCGTCAAGAATGAGAAGGGGATTGCCCTGTTCCTGGTCCTGTGGGTCCTGACCCTCCTTTCGGTCATAGTGGGGGAGTTCTGCTACTCCATGAGGACAGAGGTGAACATAACCCGGAATTTCAAGATCCAGACCGAGGCCTACTATATCGCCCTGGCCGGTCTCAACAGGGCCGTTGGAGAAATAATGAAGGGCGTCCTGGCACCGGGGGGGCCTCCCGAGGAGATATTTCCGGGGGAAGAAGAGGAAGAGGAGGTCTCTCCCTGGCGGGTCAACACCCATATCCCGGCAGTGGTCTTTGGCAGCGGGGAGTTCAGGGTGAGCATCGGAAATGAGAGTGGAAAGATCGATCTCAACCGGGCAAACCGGGAGACCCTGATCATGCTCCTCAAGGGTTTTGACCTGGATCCATCGGAGGAGGACGTAATTGCCGATTCCATTCTGGACTGGCGGGACCCGAACAACCTGCACCGGGTAAACGGGGCAGAAGACGACTATTACCAGTCTCTGCCCGAGCCCTACGAGTGCAAGGACGCCGACTTTGACACGGTGGAAGAGCTCCTCATGGTGAGGGGGGTGACTCCTGATATATTCTACGGGGGCCTGAGGGACATGGTCACCGCGCACAGGGTGGAGAAATCGTCCGGGAGGACAAGGAGATCGAAGAGTAACACGGGCAAGATAAACCTGAACGCCGCGTCGGAAAAGATGCTTCTCACCCTTCCCCTCATTACAGAGGAGCTGGTTCAGGAGATCGTGGAGTACAGGAAGGAGTCCGATTTTGAGTCCCTCACCGACGTGGCATCCGTTGTGGGTCCCCAGGTCTTTCAGGCCATCTCTCCCTTCATCACCCTGGAGATGTCCCCCTACTACACGGTGGTTTCAGAGGGGAGGGTGAAGGGGAGCCGTATACGTCGGGGGATGGAGGTATTCGTGGAGATAGGCAGTGGCCTGGAAAAGGGGTACCGTGTGCTTGAGTGGCGCGATCGTCTTCCCCGGCCGGCGGCAAAACCACCCTCTGATGGGGACCGGGATGTGGCCCCGTGAGTCGGGTCTTGTTCCTTCGCAGGTTTTTTAATTGTAATTGTGCGTGGTTCCGGATCATCCGGACTGGAGACGGCATTTGGCTTTTCAGACAGGCTTAGGCATCGATATCGGTCATCTTTCCGTTGCCGTGGCCCACACCCGGGGCTCGGTCAGGAAGGTGCGGCTCGGGGCCCACAGGGTCTATCCCCTTGATGGAGAGGGGCCCCCGGAAGAGAAGGCGGGCCTGATCGGGGATATGGCAGCTGATTTCATGAAGGAGAACCGGTTATCGCCCACAGGTGTGTTTGTTGGCATACCCCGCGATCGGGTGATTGTGAGGTACGTGGAGCTTCCCCTTGCCGTAAGGGAAAATCTCCGTGACGCCCTCGGGTATGAGATGGAGAAGTACGTGCCCTTTTCCCGGGATGAGGTCTATTTTGATTTTCAGGTCCTGAAAGAGGATAAGGAAGCGGGTACCATGCGGGTGCTGCTCGTGGCTGTCAGGCAATCTTCCGTTGCGCCCTACTTCGCCCTTACAGAGAGGCTCGGGGTCAAGCTGTCCGGTATTGAGATCAGTTCAACGGCCATTGCCAACTACCTGAACCATGCCCGGGACAACGCTGGAGACGAACCCAGGGCCTTTCTTTTTCTGCGGCATGACCGTCTGGAGTTGGGCCTGCTCAAGGGGAATCGGCTCACTTACTCCAGGGTTTTAAAGGGCCGGGGAGCCGGTAGTGAAGAACGGGACCTTATTTCAGAGGGTCTGAACATCCTGAAAAGGGTCAGGGGGGATGGGCAGGCGAGACTCAGAACCTTCCTGTGCGTCTCTGAGTCAGAATCTGACATGGTTGAGCTTTTCAGGGAGGATGAAGACCTTGAGGTCTGCCTCCCGGACCTCTCCGGTGCCGGGCTCCCAACCCCTGCCATGATTCCTGCCTGGGGCCTGGCCCTTAAAGGGGTGGTGAACCTCCCCATGGAGATAAATCTCCTGCCCCAGGGCCTGCGGAAGAGACCGAGCAAGATCGGCTATTACAGCATGTTTTTTTTAGGGGCCATGGTGGTCCTGACGGCCGGGGCCTGGGCCGGCGGCACTGTCTTCAGGCATGAACAGACCGTGGATCGGCTGGACGGGGAACTGAAAAAACTCACCGGAGAGGCGGTCAAGATAGACCAGAGCAGAAAGGTCTGTGAGCGGCTGACAAAACGAATAGACTATCTCAACAGCCTTCGCCAGGGGGGAAGCCCCGTGCTCAGCGTAATAAAGGAGCTGAGCCAGAGGATCCCCAAGACGGCCTGGGTCAGCAGTCTTACCTTTTCGGAAAAGGGGCTTGAGCTTGAGGGACAGGCATCTTCTGCCTCGGAACTCATCTCCCTCCTGGATGCCTCTCCCCTGTTTCACGACGTGGTCTTTCTCTCGGCCATTACAAAGACGAGAGACGGGAAAGAGAGATTTCGAATAGGACTTAAATTAGGTTAATCCGTTGATACGATTCAATTTCAAGATTTCAAAGAGCAGAAAGTACCTCCTTATAGCGGGGGCGATACTCCTTGTTCTTGCCCTTGTTTACAGGTTTCTTCCTGTAATTGAGGACTTCCTGCCCCGGGAAGAGGAGATTTCACTGAAGCAGAGGCATATTGCCAAATACCAAAGGATCGTGAATGAAAAGGGGGCGGTGGAGGCCCGGTTGGCAGCCCTTGGGAAGAGTGTCAAGGAGTTGGAGAGGGGTCTTTTGAGGGGAAAGACACCGGCCCTTGCGGCGGCCGATATCCAGAAGATCCTCCACAAACTGGCCGAGAAGAGCAAGGTGGAGATCAAGCGGGTCAGGGTCCTTAAGGTGGTGGAGCTGGGCCAGGGCGACTACCTGGGCGTCCCTGTCCAGCTCAACATAAACGCGGGCATCCGCCAGCTCAAAGAGATCCTGTACAGGATCGAGGCCTCACCAAAGTACTTGACAGTGAAAAAGATGAAAATTAAGGTGCTTTCCAGAAGAAGGACCAAGAAGGGGAAGATAAACGCTGACATCACCGTCTTCGGATACCTGAAAAGGGAAAAGGGTCGGTAAGGGTGAAATGGATAGGCATTCCAAGATGTTACAGACCATGAAAGGATTTATGCCCAGAACTCTGGCCCTGGCCGGAACACTCTGGCTCGTCCTGGTATTTGCTGGAGGTTGTGCCGGTTCGGGACCGGCCAAAAGAGAGAGCGCCCCTGCTCAGGACAAGACCGTCCATCAGAAGGAGGTGGTCCCGACTCAAGAAGAGACAAACAGGTCCGGCGCCGTCCCGTCCCCTCCACGGCTTCCAGGGGAGGATGCAGTGGAAAGGCCCTTCCGCATGGCAGAGGAGAAGGGGGCGGTGCAGGATACCCGGAAAGAGGCGGCAGGTACCGGGAGACGATCGGCAACCCCCAAAACCGTTCGCAAAGAGCGACAGGATCTGCCC
>DREN01000058.1 GCA_011051075.1 Deltaproteobacteria bacterium
ACCCTCCTGTCCTTTAGGATTATTTCAACACCCTTTGTGATCATTTCCTCCGAGGCCCCGCCACCAACGTCCAGGAAATTGGCCGGTTCGGCTCCGGCCATCTTGATAACATCCATGGTGGCCATGGCCAGTCCGGCCCCGTTAACCATGGCACCGATACTGCCGTTTAAGCGTATATAGTTGAGGTGGTATTTATCCGCCATAAGTTCCAGGGGGTCTTTCTCCCTGGGATCATCCAGGAGGAGCAGCTCTTTCTGCCGGAAAAGGGCGTTGTCATCGATGTTCATCTTTGCGTCCAGGGCAAAGACCTTGCGATCTTTTGTGAGTACCAGGGGGTTTATCTCCACGAGACTGCAGTCCAGGGTCATGAAGATCTTGTACACGCTGGCCATGACAGACATGAGTGCCCTCATGGCCCCCATAGGGGGTGTACGGTCCAGGCTGTAGAGGAGGTTCCGCGCGTTATGCATCATCCATCCCACGGCTGGATCGATATGCTCCTTCAGTATAAGCTTTGAAGATTTTGCGGCCGCCTCCTCTATCTCCATGCCTCCAGCCTGGCTGAATATCATGGTGGGAGAGGCCGTTGCCCTGTCAACTATCATGCTCAGGTAGTACTCGCGGTTGATCTCGATCCCCTCTTCGATGAGCACCTGATTGACAGTGACGCCCTCAGGGCCTGTCTGCGGGGTCACCAGGCGTGTTCCTAAGAGGGACTCCGTGGCCGTCACAACCTCGTAGGGGTAGTGGACCACCTTTACACCGCCCCCCTTTCCCCTGCCCCCCGCGTGGACCTGGGCCTTGACCACCCACGGGGGACCGTTGATGATCTGCGTGGCCTTTGTGGCCTGGTCTGCTGCAGTAACCACCTGCCCGTTGGGAATCGGTATTCCGGATTTTGCGAAGATATCTTTGGCCTGATATTCATGTAGTTTCATTTTGACGCTCCACTGTTTGATTGGGGCTGAGGAGGGCACGCGCGCGTGGAAAAACCGCTGCCATGACCGCCAAGGGTGACTTGAGGTATCCTTTATTCCCCTTTAACCCGATTGTCAAGGACAGATGCCACTGTGGCGGCCAAAGGCATACATCAGGACGGCATGGATCCCTGGGATTGAAATCCCCGAGGTCTCCCCGGTATTGCAGGGCCGTGGTGATGGTCGGGGAAAAGGAACGAAAATCAGCGCTTGTCAGACGGACGGTTTCAGTATAAAATTAGCGACACCTCAAGAACCCTGGCCTGAGTTCCGCCGAGACGGGGTGAGAGGCATTGATACGGATTCGTTGACAACGTATTAAGATTGCTTGTGAAATATGGTTTAGAGATCCCTGAGCATGCCCCGATCCTGATCAAGGGCCTCGTTGGCTGCCCGTTAACCGCTGATAGTGAGGAAACCGAGGGGATAGTCGTTACTGCCGAAGCAGTGGCAGCAGGAAAAACAGGTTGTCTCCGGCAAAGAGATGGGCAAGGTAGAGCATGGGGCCTATGAGTATGCGGCTTATGATCCCGGTATGGGCGAAGTTGTCCAGGAGTATGACGCCGATCAGGATAAGGGGGCCGTATCGCCGGAAGACCCGGTACTTTAGTGCTGCGGCAGGTGGAAGGATGTTTTCCAAAACGTGTGAACCGTCAAGGGGAGGGAGGGGGAGAAGGTTGAAGATGCCCAGCCCGAGGTTCATGAGTATGAGCCAGAGGAGCACTTGCAGGTAGATTTCAAAGGGGAGGATAAGAAAACGGATCAACAACCCGGCAAGAAAGGCCACGCATATGTTTGCCAGGGGTCCGGCCAGGGCCATGATTACAATATCCCTGCGCGTGTTCCTGAAGTATCTGATGTCCACGGGCACGGGCTTTGCCCATCCGAAGTTGAAGAGAAAGAGGCAGATCGCCCCTACGGGATCGATGTGCGGCAGAGGGTTCAGGGTGAGTCTCCCCATCTGTTTTGCCGTAGGGTCTCCCAGGGAGAGGGCCGCCCTGCCATGGGCGTACTCGTGAACGGTTATGGCGAAGAGCAGAACCGGGATCTTGACGATATAGTAGGTAATATCAAAGGGCATGATGTTATTTCTCTGCTGTTTCGAAGCACCTGAGGCCTTATATCAGCAAAAGTTGAACAGGACAAGGGCGAAACACGGGATCGGGGGGTTGGGGAATTTACGGAGTGCGAATCAGTTATAGGCTTACAGGAAAACATTTTGGGGTTGCTGTGATCCTCCCCGGAAATGAATTAAGGTGGCAGTTGTGTTACGATACTTGAAACTTGAAACTCGAAACTTGTGAAAGAAATGACAATTCAGGTTGTTATTAAATTTCAAATTTCCAGTTTCTTGGAGTTCCACAGGAAAGATCTCTTCGGAGACCGCACATCAAAAACCCCAAAAACATTTTCTTAAAATCTATAGTTACGTGGGTTTACCCTGAATTGTAAACCGACAGTCATGAAAAGGGGGTGATTTCCATGGAGGTTAGGAGAGCGGACCTTGCAGGATCCTGGTATCCAGGGGATGAGACGCAGTGCAGGAGGGCAATCGAGGAGTTCCTGGAACCCGGCCTTCCCTGTCCGGATACAGCGGGAGGTATTGTAGGGGGGATTGTACCGCACGCGGGATGGATCTTTTCCGGTAGAATTGCCTGCAACGTCATCCAGTGCCTGAGAGCCGGTGGAGAGGCCGATACCTGCGTCATATTCGGCATGCACCTTCACCGGTCAAACGACAATATCATCATGAAAGAGGGCCTGTGGGCCACTCCCCTTGGAGAACTGGAGGTGGACCGGGACCTTGCAGCCCAGTTAACAGAAGAATTTTCTTTTGACGTTGAGACCGCTTCCCGGTATGATCAGGACAATACCATTGAGGTACAGTTGCCCTTCATCAAATACGCTTTTCCGGAGATCAGGATTGTCCCCATGGGCCTCCCCCCTGTGCCTGGTTCCTTGAAAATTGCCAGGAGAACCGTTGAAATATCCAGGGAGCTGGGAAGGAAAATTATCGTGGTAGGATCGACGGACCTAACCCACTACGGCTATAATTACGGGTACACGCCTAAGGGAACCGGGAAAGAGGCGCTTAAATGGGTGAGGGAGGTTAACGACAGGCGCGCGATCGATCTCATGGTGGGAATGGACGAGAAGCGGGTGATAGAGGAATCGTTCGAATACCACAACATCTGCTGCCCCGGGGCCGTGGCAGGGGCCATTGCTTCTGCCAGGGAACTGGGCGCTGTGAAAGGGAAAGAGATAGCATACTCAACCAGCTACGAGGTGAGGCCGGACAGCAGCTTTGTTGGCTATTCGGGGATTGTTTTCGCATCTGCCTGAGATTTAAGGGGGTGTACTTTCAGTTGTTTTTTTCAAAGGGAATAAGAAGGATAAAGAGGATAGGGGATGAGGGAGCCAATATGCGCGGACCCATGAAAGCTCCGTCTCCTCAGGGCTCGCCCGGATCAGTGGACGACCTGAGAAAAAGGTGGGGAGAAGGTCCAGCCATCAGGGGGCGGATCAAGATGGATCTCCTGATTCACGATCTCAAGGTTCCACTGGCAGTTATCGAGGCGGGACTCATGGGGATCATGAACAGGCAGGAAAAATATGGCCCCATTACCGAGCGCCAGGAGAAGGTGTTCATGCGGGCATTGAGGAATACAAAGGTTCTCAAGGCACTGGTAAACGACGCCCTTGAACTTGGAAAATCCAGGGAAGGGGTGGTAAATGCCTCCAGATTCAAGCTGTCACATCTGATAGAGCAGGCCCTCGAGGAGCTGTTTGACCTTACAGACAGCAGCGCCTTTGAGGAGATCAGGCGATGTACCGGCCTGGCCCAGTTCAGGAGGGTCCTTGAGAGTAAGGGGGTCTTTTTGTCTGTAGATGAGGACCTCTGGTGCGGAGAAATATACCAGGACCACGCCAAGTTGAAGCAGATTCTGCGAAATCTCTTGAGCAATGCGCTAAAGTATCGAAAAAGCACCGTAGAGCTGAACATCGAAAGGACGGAAGACAGCATTATCTTTTCCGTCAAGGATGATGGTGAAGGTATACCATCTGCCTTTCATAAAAAGATCTTTGAATGCTATTTTCAGATGGATCCTGAAGACAGGAGTTCGTGCAGCGTGAGGGGTCACGGACTGGGCCTGGCGGGTGTCATGGTGCTCGTGGAGGACCTTGGAGGACAACTGGAACTTGACAGCGATGAGGGGGCTGGTACCCGGTTTGTGGTCAGGCTCCCCCTGAAAGATGAAATTCAGGGCTGAGGACCCCTCTTATCCAGAGATCCCCATTACCGCCCCCTCAGGTGGTCTGAGGGTCCTATAAGAGAGTGTGCTGTGGGGTAAAGGCTGCGGTTGGCGCAGCAAAAGGCCGGGGTGTTTTTTTCACCACCGGCCGCGATTTTCCCGTGCCGCCTACAGCATCTTTTCCACTTCTTTTTTGCCGGCACGGTACTTTCGATCGTACACGTCCCAGAACTCCCTGTCCCTTTCCTTCCAGCCGTCCCCGAATCTCTTATCAAAATAGGGCTCCAGTTTGCTAAGCCAGTCCGGTCTCTCCCTCCCGCCCTCTTCGCGGGATTCAAGGATGTCGGTCACATAGTCCGTTATGTCAGAGATCTTGTCCTTGGGCACGTAGGATTGAGCGCCCCCTTTAATGGATTTCACCAGATTCTCGGGACTGACCGCGTGGGCCGTGAGCATTAGGGCCGGAATCTTTTTTTCATTTGCCAGCTCCAGAAGGTCGTAACCCCTCACTCCCATTATATCAAGAATTGCAAGATCATAGCTGTTCTTGCTCAGGAACTTCTGCGCGGTTTCAAAATCGGGCGCGCTGTCAACAACACACATGTCAAGGATTTCAAGCAGGGTTTCCAGTACGTCTGGTTCGTCGTCAACGATAAGGATTCTTTTTCCATCAAGGGCACTCTTCATAATTGATCCTCCTCCGGTTCCAGTGTCAGGGTTATCCGGATACTAACAGCACAAAGTGCTTGCAGTCAACAGCTTTATCCAAATATGGTGCGGCCCGTGAGGTCCCAAATTCAATTGACATCCGTGACCCCAGCCCTTAACATATGCGTAAATCTTAACCTGCCAGACAGAGGAGAACCATGGATCTTGTTGAAAAGGCAAAGATAAGGTTGGAGCACTGGAAAAGCCACAATGATCATCATCTTGAAGAGTACCAGATTTTTGCCGATCACCTTGAAGACGCGGGCAAGACAAAGAGCGCGGGCCATATCAGGGATATGGTGGAACTGACCGCCAGGATCAACGATTGCCTGGAAGGCGCGCTCAGGGAGATCGATGAATGACGTTTAGGCCGTGCCGGAGAATAGTTTTCCGTGTGGAGAAGAGGAAAGGAATATGTGCGAGGCCCATGCTTATATGCTGAAGGATAGTGAAGAAGAGAAGATCCTTGAAAGTGTTGATCTGGTGGAGTTTGAGGGGGATGAGATAAGGCTTGTAAACATCTTCGGCGAGCAGAAGACCCTCCGGGGACGGCTTGTCCGGTATGAGAGCAACGGGGGAAAGCTCATTTTTCAAGTGCCCTGAGGCCACTGGACCTGACTCGTGAACACGCGGTTACGCCAAGGAAGGACCCCTACTGCTCCGCAGTGAAAAGGGACCGCGGAAAGGATATATATGACCCGTCAACTTATTGAACAGGCCGCCGACATTATAGCAGGGTCCAGGTTGACCCTTGCCCTGACCGGGGCCGGCATTTCCGTGGAATCAGGTATACCCGACTTCCGGAGTGCCGGAGGACTGTGGTCCAGGTATGATCCTGAGGAATATGCGACCATCAACGCGTTCAGGTCTGATCCCCGCAAGGTGTGGAATATGCTCCGTGAGATGGACCAGGTGGTAAACCGGGCCAGACCCAATAAGGCTCATCTGGCCATGGGTGAGCTTGAGGCCATTGGGTGCCTACACGGTATAATAACCCAGAACATTGACAACCTGCATCAGGCCGGTGGCTCAAGGAACGTCATAGAGTACCATGGTAATGCGAGCACACTTTCATGCCTGTGGTGCGGCAGAAAATACACGGCTGAGGAAAAAAGGGATGAAGCTCCTCCAACATGCCAGTGCCGGAACGTGCTGAAACCGGACGTTATCTTCTTTGGCGAGGCCATTCCTGAAGAGGCCATGCGCAGATCCTATGAGTTGGCCTCATCGGCTGAGGCCCTTTTGGTTGTGGGGACCTCAGCGGTGGTCTCTCCTGTGAACACCATACCGTCCATTGCCAGAGGAAACAGCGCCAAGATCATTGAGATCAACATGGAAAGGACTCATTTGACGGACAGCCTGACCGATATTTTCCTCCAGGGCAGCGCCGGTGAGATCATGCCGTTGATAGTCGAGGCCGTAAAGGAGAAAAAGCAATCCTCCTGATATTTCATCTTTCCCCGCCATGGAGCCCCCTCTGAGGGTACGGCCCCTTTCCGCAACAGGTTTAGCAATTCCCCTGCCAGGGGTATCCGGGTCCTACGGTACAATTTTTGCATAAACTTTTTCACACAAGGCCTTTAGCGCAGAACCTGGATATCCCTCCCTGCCAAGCGTAAGGTGCTGTTGCCCCTTTTATGGGGCCTTGCTCGGCATCCGGT
>DREN01000264.1 GCA_011051075.1 Deltaproteobacteria bacterium
CACAGAAGGACCATGCCCTCAGGCTCATGTCCAAGAAGCTTCTGGACCATCAGGAAGAGATAATAGCCGAGAACAGAAGAGACCTTCGGGGGGCCAGAGAGGCAGGCCTATCCCCGGCCATGATCGACCGCCTGACCCTGAGCAAAGATGTCATAGGAGGCATGGCCGAAGGTCTCATGGAGGTGGTCCGTCTGTCCGATCCGGTGGGCGAGATCACGGGTATGTGGAAGAGGCCCAACGGCCTGAGGGTGGGGAGGGTCCGGATACCCCTTGGTGTTATCGGGTTTATCTACGAATCAAGACCCAACGTGACAGTGGACGCGGCCGGGCTCTGTCTAAAGTCGGGAAACGCGGTACTGCTCAAGGGCGGTTCAGAGGCCATCCACTCCAACATCATCCTGGGAAGACTCCTCGGTGAGGCCCTCGAGGAAGCCGGGATACCCCCAAAGGCCGTTTCGGTCATACCCACCACCGACAGAGAGGCGGTCAAGATCCTGATCGGCCTTGAGGATCAGATTGACATCATCGTACCCAGGGGAGGCGAGGGTCTGATCCGTTTTGTCACCGAGCACTCTCGAATCCCTGTCCTGAAGCACTACAAGGGGGTGTGCCATATCTATGTGGACAGGTCCGCCTCCCTTGAAATGGCCAGGAAGATCTGCCTCAACGCCAAGGTCCAGAGGCCCGGGGTGTGCAACGCCATGGAGACCATGCTGGTGCATATGGACGTCGCTCCGGATTTTCTCCCCGAAATGGCCAAGGAATTCAACAAAGCAGGGGTGGAACTCAGGGGGTGCGCCGAAAGCCTGAGCCTGGTCCCCGGCATGAGGCCTGCTGAAGAGTCTGACTGGCCGGCCGAGTACCTTGATCTGATTCTGGCAGTCAAAGTGGTGTCAGACATGGATGAGGCCCTTGAACATATTGAAAGGTACGGCTCCAACCATACAGAGGCCATTATCACCAACGATTACAGCAGGGCCCAGAGGTTTCTCGATCAGGTCGATTCCTCAGTGGTCCTGATCAACGCCTCTACCAGATTCAACGACGGAAACCAGTTAGGCCTTGGCGCTGAAATCGGCATAAACACCTCAAAGCTTCACGCCTTCGGTCCCATGGGACTGGAAGAGCTGACCACCACCAAGTTCATAGTATACGGCCAGGGACAGACAAGGGTTTAGGAGGGTTTTCTTGAGAACAGGTATCTTGGGCGGAACCTTTGATCCCATTCACCTGGGTCATCTCCGTTCTGCAGAAGAGATCTCCCAGGATCTTCACCTGGACAGGGTTTACCTGATCCCATCCGCATCCCCCCCCCATAAGGCAGAGGAGCCCGTTACCCCGTTCAGGCACAGGCTGGCCATGGCCCGGCTGGCATCTGAGGGGTCCCCGCTTATAGAGGTCCTGGACATCGAGGGAAGACGGAGCGGACACTCCTATTCCATAGAGACATTAAGGGAGTTTCACAGGATGTTCCCCCCGGATCCGGAGATCTACTTTATCCTTGGCATGGATGCCTTTTTAGAGATAAGTACCTGGAAGGATTACAGGCGGCTTTTTGATTACGCCCATTTTGTCATCATAAACCGTGCGGGTTTCCAGGTTCAGGACCTGAGGTCGGTTCTTGCTGAACTGGACGCGGAGATAAGGATCGGGGATCAACCCCATATCTTTGTTGCGCCCTCGGGCAAGACCCTTAGGCTCATGAAGACCACCACCATGGATATATCCTCAACAGGTATCAGGGGGATGGTGAAGAAAGACAGGTCCATCCGCTTCCTGGTTCCCGATGGAGTCAGGACCTACATAGAAAAAGAGGGATTGTACAGAAATCATGGAGACCATCGATAAGGCAAGGCTCTGCCTCAAAACCATCCTTGAGCGGAAGGCCCTCGACCCTGTCCTGCTGCACGTGGCCGGCCTGACAACGGTTGCGGACTACTTTCTCATCACCAGCGGGACCTCCACAAGGCAGGTCCAGGCCATCGCCCGGCACCTCCAGGAGACCCTGCGTGAGGCAGGGTTCAGGCCTTTCGGCACCGAAGGGGAGCAGGAGGGCCACTGGGTCCTCATGGACTACGGGGATCTGGTCATTCATATCTTTTTCCAGCCCCTAAGGGAGCTTTACGACCTGGAGGGCCTCTGGATCGAGGCCCCCAAGGTAAAGACAGGGGATTAGACCCGGCAAGGATAAGACCTTGAGCAAGAAACGCCTATACAGTTCTGTTCGCACCCTGTTCCTGTGGACCATGGTCCTGCTCCTGTGCTGGACACCGCCCATGGTGAAGCACGCGTCAGCCCTTTCCATAGAGGATGAGGAGAAGATGGGGAGGGAGTTCATGGCCAAGGCCCTGGCACATTTTCAGCTCGTTAAGGACCCCTTTGCCAACCAGTTCATAAACGATCTGGGCCACTATCTCCTTGAGCCCCTTCAGACAAGGAACTTTCCCTTCAGGTTTTACATTATCAAGGACAACACCCTGAACGCCTTTGCCGCGCCCGCGGGGCATATCTTTATATTTTCCGGTCTCATAGAGGCCATGGACCATATTGATGAGCTGGCCGGGGTAATATGCCATGAAATCGGGCATATCGCAGCGAGGCACCTGTCCAGACGGATCGAGCAGAGCAAGAATATCGGCCTGGCCACCCTGGCGGGGATCCTGGCCGGCATGCTCCTTGGCGGAGAGGTCGCAGGGGCCCTTATTACCGGTTCACTGGCAGCGGGGATCCAGGCCCAGCTTCACTACAGCCGTGAAGACGAGCGACAGGCGGATCAACTCAGCTACAAGTATATAGTGCCCACCGGGTTTAATCCTGAGGGCATGGTCAGGGCCCTTCAGAAGATAGAGAGGGGAAGCTGGTTGGGCACCAGCAAAATCCCGGCCTACCTCCTGACCCATCCAACCGGGCCAGAGAGGATGAGCAACCTGGAATCGATGATCGCTGCCCATACCCCAAGGCCCCTTACTGAAGAGGCCGCCCTTCTGAAGGGACGGTTTCCCGCCTTCAAGACCGTAATTACGGCCAGGTGTCTCGAGCCCCGGGACGCGGTGGCCAAGTTCCGGAGGGCCCTGGACAGGGACCCGGCGGATCCGCTGGCCCGTTTCGGGCTCGGCATGGTCTACATGGCCGAGGGAAAGTACGACGAGGCGATCCCTGAACTGGAGAGGGCCCTCAAGAAAAAACCCAATTTCATTCCAATAATGAGGAGCCTGGCAGAGGCCTACCAGGCAGACAACCAGGGTGACAAGGCGTTAACGCTGCTCAAAAAGGTGCTGGAACTGGACCACCTGGACGTGGCGGCCCTTTTTCTCCTGGGGATAACCTATGAAGGCCTGGACAAAAACTCCAAGGCCCTGCGCATCTTTGAAAAACTCACCTACCTCAACTCCGGAAGGATCGATGTGTACTACCATCTGGGCCTCTGCTACGGCAGAGAAGGTAAATTAGCCCTTGCCCATTATAACTTTGGGCGCTATTTTAAGGGATCGGGCCAGCCTGGAAAGGCCAGGTTCCACTTTGAGAAGGCAAAGGGTCTGGCCCAAGACAATCGGGTCCTCCAGGAAAAGATCGGGAGGGAGCTTCAGGGTCTGGGTAGTGAAAGCGTCCCAAGGAGAGACCAGAACCCCGAGACTTAGAAAAGGACTGCCATATTAACAAGAAGGAGGTCTGCCATGTCTTTAGGAAGAGATAAGGTAACACCGGAGTTTCAAAAGGCCCTTGATACTGGCCGCCCGCCCAATATAGTTGAGCTCTTCCCCAACTCCAGGGCGTTGATCGTAAGCGGCAAGGTAATAGACCGGGCCATGATCAAGAAGGGCAAGGCCATGACAATAGCCGCCAACGGCAGGAACTACTTTGTGATCCGTGGGGCCCTGAGGGCCGCTCAGAGGGCAAACGCGGCCATCATCATCGAGATCGCAAAATCCGAGGGGGGAGCCTCTGCCTACTGTGCCGTCAACTACTGGAACATGGCAAGGCAGGTGGACGCCCTGATGAACGAGATGGGCATCACAATACCCGTTGCCATTCACGCGGATCATTACGGGATTAAGGGGGAAGGGGATGTTGAAGCGGCAAAGACCGAAATACCCTCCATGTTTGACGCGGGCATCACCTCCATCGCCATTGACGCCTCACACCTCCCCGATGAGGAAAATCTCCTGGCCAACCTGACCCTCAACCCCCATATCCCCCGGTGGGCCGGGTATGAAACCGAGGTGGGAGAAATAAAGGGAAAGGAAGGGCTCTCCACCCCTGAGGAGGCCCTGTTCCTGATCCAGGGTCTTAATGCCCACGGCATATTCCCCGACTGGATCGCCCTGAACAACGGCACCACCCACGGAATTGAGGCGAGTGACGCGGGCATCCAGGTCCAGTTGACAGCGGAGATCCACCAGGCCCTGGCTCCCTACCATATATCCGGGGCCCAGCACGGCACATCGGGCAATAATTCGGAACGTCTCAGAAAGATAGCAGGGACCACGAGGACCACCAAGGCCAACGTGGCCACGGCGCTCCAGATGATCTCCTGGGGCGTCAAGGTCAACGAGTTCGGTAACGCCCTTTTGGACGACAACGGCGAGTTCGTCAAGGTGTCCGAGGAGGGAATGACCAACCCCATGTGGGAGGAGATGGTGGCCTATGCAAAGTCGCAGGGCCTCAAGGGGGGCAACTACAAGAAGCTCAACCTCCCCTTTGAAAACAGGCTCCTGGGTCTTCCCCGCCAGATCCGGGAAAGGATGTCAAAGGGGGTGGAGGACTTTGTGTATGAACTCCTAATGGATGTGTTTAACGCGGGAGACACGGCCCCACTGGCCGTTGAGGCGATTCTTGAGGCGGGCTCCCACGACCTGGGTCCCAAGGGTAAGAAGATAGAGGATCCTGCCCAGTGGACAGAGGAAAAGATCCATGAACGCGCATCCCTCCTGAACAGGGACAGGGGTCAGGGAGGGGACTTTGACGATTAGCATGCCCGGGGGCATCACACAAGGGACTCACCTCTGGGTGAGGGATATTAAGGAGGATACCACGGTCTCAGGGGCCTACCTGGTCAGGGAGAAGAGGGTACAGATGACCCGCGCCGGCAAGCCCTTCCTGGGCCTTGTCCTGGCGGACAGGACCGGTGATATCCCCGCCAAGGTCTGGGATCAGGCCGAATCCCTCTCCCCTCTTTTCAAGGAGGGCGATGTTGTTCAGATATTCGGCAACGCCGGTTCTTACAGGGGTGAGGTGCAGATAACCGTAAACGCACTCGAGCCTGTGAGGGACAGACCGGACCCCGAGATCTTTCTGGAATCCGCCCCCGGAGACCCATCCCGGATGATGCGCTCCCTGAGAGGGATTCTGAAGGGGGTGCACGATCCTCACCTGAAGGCCCTCATAGACGCCTTTCTGGAGGACAGGGGATTTATGGCCCGGTTCAGGAAGGCACCGGCGGCCAAGAACTTCCACCACGGCTATCTGGGGGGACTTTTAGAGCACACCCTTTCCGTCTGCCAGATGGCAGAAGAGGTGGCTGCGCACTACCCGGCGCTGAACAGGGATCTGCTCATCACCTCGGCCTTTGTTCACGATGTGGGAAAGATAAGGGAGCTGGGGTGCGATATCCTGATCGACTACACAGACGAGGGGAGGCTGGTGGGCCATGTGGTCCTGGGCCTCTCCATGGTGGAGGAAAAGCTGAGGGGCCTGCAAGAGTTCCCCCCGGACCTGGCGGTTCGGCTGAAACATATGATACTGAGCCACCACGGCCAGTACGATTTCGGCTCTCCCAAGGAACCTAAGTTCTTAGAGGCCTTTGCCCTGCACCTGATCGATGACCTAGACGCCAAGATAAACGGACTCAGCCGCTTCATGGAAAGGGACAGGCACGAAGGGTCATGGACCGAATTCAACAGGATGTTCGGGAAATACTTCCTTAAGCAGAGGCTTGAACCGGCCGGAAAGGAGCGGGGCCCGGACACGGACACCCTGCAGGGGACCCTTTTTTCTGAGATCACCTGATACTCCCCACCGGGTCCCCTCCCCTTTTCCTGATGATGGATCACCACAGCTCAAACAACCCCTCTCAAGGCCCCCTCTCCCATTCCCTTTCAATTCATCTTAAAGAGATCCGCGCCCGTTTGCCCAGGGTCATGGAAAGGGACAGATATGCGCTTTCAAAACGGCTGAAGAGCATCCTCAGGAAGGGCCGTAAATCGGGCCATGACAGGGATACGCTTCTCCGGTTGCAGACATTGAGAAAAAGGATAGATACCTCTATCCTGGAAAAAGAACGCCGCATCGAGCGCCTGCCCTCAGTAACCTTTCCTGAAAACCTCCCCATCACCGCAAAAAAAGACGCCATTATCCGGGCCATAGGGGAAAATCAGGTGGTCATCGTTTCCGGGGACACGGGCTCGGGCAAAAGCACACAGATACCCAAGATGTGCCTGAAGGCTGGAAGGGGGATCAACGGAAAGATTGCCTGCACACAGCCGAGGCGGATCGCCGCCACCACCCTGAGCCGACGGATCGCAGAGGAGTTGGGAGAAGAGACGGGGAGGTCCGTGGGGTACAAGGTGCGCTTCAGGGAGGAGACCAGTCCCAACGG
>DREN01000114.1 GCA_011051075.1 Deltaproteobacteria bacterium
AAGGATTCGGGGCAGTGGGGGGAGGCGCATAAGATGGGGATCAACACCTTCGACCCACGAACAAAGCTTGCCCTGGGGGTCATGGGGATCGCGACCATCCTCATAACCGGTGATACATGGCCCCTGGTGGTGGAGCTCTGCCTCATCTTCACGGGTCTCTTCCTGGTGAAGGGGGCAAAACCCATGCGCGCCCTTAAACTGATCCTCCCCCTGGTGGGGCTGGTCTTTGTGATCGGGATCATATCCTTTCCCCCTGAGACTGCCGTGAAACTTGCCCTCCGGCTTTTCAACCTCCTGGCCGTGTCCGCCCTTTTTTTTCAGGCCATGGACCCTGCGGAACTTGGGGACGGTTTCAGAAAGATCGGTTTTCCCTACGAGTTCTCTTTCATCCTGACCACCTCACTCCGCTACGTCCCCCTGATCGGGAGGAGGATACGTCTCATCATGGACGCCCAGCGGGCCCGGGGCATCGACCTGAGGCCGAGGATCCGTAATATACCCCGTTTCCTGGCCCTGCTCATGCCCCTGCTGGTGCAGGCCTTTGTCCTTGCCGAGCAGCTGGCAATGGCCATGGAGTCGAGGGGATTCGCAAGAAAAGGACGCACTTTTCGCCGTCAGTACCGGATTACCCCTAAGGAGTACATTATCATGGCCCTGGCCCTGGGAATACTGGTGATCTTTTTCGCCTGGCAGAAAGGATGGTGGGCTCCATGAACGGGACCGAACAGGCCGTTGATCCGGCCCTCTACCTGAAGCGGTTTACCATGATCGTAGGGGAGGTGAATACGGGAAAGACCTTTCTTACCCAGAAGATCCTTGACGCCTGCTGTCTCCAGGGTCTTGGCCGGGTGGCGGTGGTGGACCTGGCCCCGGACATCCCTGCTGCCCTGTTGAGGGGCAAAACAGAGGGTATCGGCGGAACGCTCAGTGCCCCGGAGATGGGGGATACCCGGTACTTCCACTGCCCCATACACGCACCCCGGCTTGAGGGAGGAGACGGCCGGGAGGTCCTGGACCTTGCCGCTCGAAACGAGCGCGGCATACAACTCCTGTTTGAGGAGGCCCTCAAATGGAAACCGGACCTGCTCTTTATAAACGACTGCTCCCTCTACCTTCACCGGGGCAGGGTACAAAGGCTTATGGGATGGATCCTTTCCGTTGAGACCTCCGTGGTGAACGGATACTACGGAAGAACATTGGGAGGGGGCCCACTTTCCGCAAGGGAACGTGAGGGGATGGACCTGTTGATAAGAGGGGCTGACCGTGTAATCCGCCTCCCCGAGGGAGGACATATGAAACACAGAGGAGGGACAAGATGAAAAAGATACTGACCATAGCCGGCTCCGACTCCGGTGGAGGGGCCGGGATACAGGCGGACCTCAAGACTATTACCGTGTTGGGGGGCTATGGCATGAGCGCCATAACCGCCCTCACGGCCCAGAACACCGTGGGTGTCCAGGCCGTGCACCCGGTTCCCGTGGATTTCATCAGGATGCAGATGGAATCGGTGCTCTCCGACTACGGCGCTGACGGGGCCAAGACCGGGATGCTGGCCACCTCTGAGATCGTGACGGCGGTGGCGCAAGAGATAAAGAGATTCGACCTCAAGCCCCTGGTGGTCGATCCCGTCATGGTAGCCAAGGGCGGCGATCTGCTCCTTTCCCGGAAGGCCAGATCCACGGTCAGGGAGGTACTCCTCCCCCTGGCACACGTGGTGACCCCCAACCTCCCCGAGGCTGCGGAGCTTTGCGGGTTCCCGGTGAAAGACCTGGAGGCCATGAAACAGGCCGCAAGGAAGATACACGGTCTCGGCCCCAGGTATGTGCTGATAAAGGGGGGGCACCTTGAGGGCAGGGCCGTGGATCTCCTCTTTGACGGCAACGGTTTTCTCACCTTTGAGGCCCCGCGCCTGGGCAACCGGAACACCCACGGAACAGGGTGCACCTTTTCAGCGGCCCTGGCAACGCTCCTGGCACAGGGGTTTTCCGTGCCCGAGGCAACTGAAAGGGCAAAGGGATTCATCACCCGTGCCATTGCCCTGGGACTGGATTTCGGCAGGGGCCACGGTCCCACCAACCACTACGCACACGTGCTTCGTTTCAGGGAGCGGGAAGAGGTGCTCGTCAGATTGAAGGAGGCCCTTGACACCATCCTTCATGAACCAGTGGGTGATCTGATCCCTGAAATCAGGTCGAACCTGGGCTACGCCCTGCCCGGGGCCCTTGGGCCTGAGGAGGTGGCCGCCATTCCCGGCCGTATCTCCCAGGTGGGAGAGTGGCCGGTGGTATGCCGAGACCCGGCCTTCGGCGCATCCAGGCATATAGCCAAGGTGATTCTGGCCGCCATGAGGCATGACCCTGAGATGCGCTCTGCCATGGCCGTTCGTTTTACCGAGGAACTGTTGCAGGTCTGCCGGAACCAGGGGATGAAGGTTGCCTCCTTTGACCGGGCCCAGGAGCCTCGGGAGGTAAAAGAGAGGGAGGGCTCAACACTGGAATGGGGCACCGGGCGCGCCATAGAGGCCTTCGGCCGCATACCCGATCTGGTCTACGACCGGGGAGAGGTGGGCAAGGAACCGGTCATACGGGTCTTGGGCAGGACCCCGGCAGAGGTGGTGGCAAAGGTCATAAAACTGGGGACCGGGGATCTGGTATCCACCGCAGATTGAGGTGATCCCTGTCACCTCCCTTTGAACTCGGGTTTCCTCTTTTCTATGAACGCCGTCATCCCCTCAACGGCATCCTCCGTGGAGATTACCCTGCCCAGGGCCTCACACAGATAATCCACCGCCTCTTCAAAGGGCATGTCGGCCATGGTGTAAAACGCCTCTTTTCCGATCCGGTTTCCCCTGGGGCTCTTGGATGTGAGCAGTGTCAAGGTCTTTTCAATCTCCTGGTCCAGGTGCCCGGGCTCAACGGCACGCGTGATGAGCCCCATCTTCTCAGCCTCGGGGGCAGGGATCCTGCGACCTGTCAGGACCATCTCCATGACCTTTTTCCTGGTCACGTTTCGATAGAGTAATGCCCCGATCATCATGGGAAAAATCCCCACATTAACCTCCGGGGTAGAAAAAAACGCATCGTTTCTGGCGATGACGATATCGCAGGAAAGCATCAGGCCAAGTCCGCCGGCAAGACACGGTCCATTGACCCGGGCGAGGAGGGGTTTGCCGAACCTGGCCATGGTCTTGAGAAGCCTTGCATAGTTCCGGGGGCCGGCCAATCGGTCTTCACCCTGTCCGGACAGGGTGAGTGCAAGGTCAGCGCCCGAGCAGAACGCCTTTTCTCCCGCCCCTGTAATGCAAACCGCCCGCACCTCACCCTCTTTGTCGGCCCTCTCCAAGTACTGGAGAAAGGACGTGATCATCTCCTGGCTGATGGCGTTTCTGCGGGATTCGCGATTGATGGTCAAAAATGCCGCATCCTCCCTCACCTCATAAAGAAGGTCTTCACCCATTGTCTTCTACCTCCTCTTGGATCTCCACGGGCATGAATGAAACAGACGGTTCAACCCCACCGCGACCATGTTTTCAAACCGGGCCCCCGGATTTTCCACGGAAATATACCGCTGAATATAGTCCATGCAGTGATAATTACAGGTAAGCCCTATGTTTTCAATAGAAAACTTTAAGGTCTCCCCGATATATTCAATGAAATTGCCATGTTCTTCCGGACACCGGCGGGCCATGAACGGCAAGGGTGGAGATCAGAGCCCCAGACCCGCTTCAAAGCCCTCCCTTATGGCCGCCAGGGCGTTGCGGGGGGTCTTTGCGTCCCCCACCACCACGACCTCCGGGACGAGGCCTTTCAGCTTTTCCACGAGGGCATTCTCGGGTCTTGAACCCGCAGCCATTACGATGGTATCGGCGGTGAGGAGCTCAACCTGACCGTTACGTTCCACCTGAAGGCCATCTTCTCCCATGCCCACGGCCCTGGTCTCGGTCATGATCCTCACCCCGAGCCGTTTCAGCTCACCCATGACGGTCCAGCGGGTGGTAAGCCCTATGTCGTTCCCCGCCTTTTTGGTCATTTCAACCACCGTTACCTCCTTGATCCCCCTGTTAAGGAGCGCTCGAAGGGTCTCCACCGACTCTGCCCCGCTGATCATGAGAAAGTGAAGGACCTCAGGGGAAAGGGTCCCTATGTGGGCCAGGTAAAGGGCGGTCTCCAGTCCAACGGCGTTTCCCCCCACGATAACCACCCTCTTTCCCGTGGAGGCCCGCCCTGTGAGGAGATCCCATGCCTGGACAACGTTAGGGCCCCTAATACCTGGGATATCCGGAACGATCGGCCCGGCGCCCGTGGCCACCACAACGGCATCAGGATTCATCTCCCTTACAAAAGGTTCATCGGCCTCCTTTTTCAGGAAAATCTCCACACCCATCTCTTCCAGGTTGCTGATCAGGTCAAGGGCGACGGTTTCCATCTCTCCCCTTCCCGGGATCAGCCGGTTAAGGAGAAGCTGTCCCCCCAGCCTCCCTTCCCTCTCCATCAGGGTCACGCGATGCCCCCGTTCAGAGGCAGTACAGGCGGCCTTGAGCCCGGCCGGCCCCCCGCCTATGACCAGGATCTTCCTGGGCCGGACGGCCTGCTCAGGTTCAACTTCCCCCTCTCTTCCCGCCACGGGGTTCACCAGACAGGCGGCCGGCCGGCCCTGAAATATGGAGTCAAAGCAGCCCTGGTTACAGGCAACGCAACGATAGATCAGATCCTGTTTTCCATCCCGGGCCTTACGGGGAAGATCAGGATCAGCTATAAGCCCCCTGGCCATGGTCACCATATCCGCCGAGCCATCCCTGAGGATCTCCTCTGCAGCACCGGGATCGTTTATGCGGTTACTGGCCAGGACGGGCACTGACACGGCTGATTTGATGCCCTGGGCCAGGTAAACGTAGGCCTTCCTGGGGACGCCCATGGTCAACTGGGGAACCCTGGTCTCGTGCCAGCCCCCTGTAACGTTAATAAGATCAGCGCCCGCCTTTTCAGCCTGAGAGGCAAACAGTCCGGCCTCCCGGTTAGTGTTGCCCCCCTGCATGAAGTCGTTCCCAGCCACCCGTACGATAATGGGGTACTCCGGTCCCACCGCCTCCCTTACCTTCTGAATGACCTCCAGACCGAAACGCATGCGGTTCTCCAGACTGCCACCGTACCTGTCTTCACGCCGGTTTGTTATGGGGGAGAGGAACTGGCTGATAAGATACCCGGCGCTCCCAAGGATCTCCACCGCGTCAAACCCGGCCCTTTTTGCGCGGAGTGCCGCCTCTATAAAACTTTCCTGGACCTGAGGTATTTCATCTAATTCCAAAGCCCTGGGCGTCTCCCCCGTCAGCTTGGAGCGGACGGCCGAGGATGAAAAGGGTTTTCGCCCCCCGATCATGGAGGAATGGGTATAACGACCGGCCTGGTAAAGCTGGGCCCCGATTGCGGCCCCCCGCTCTTTCACCGCCTTGGTCAGCCTCTCAAGACCGGGTATGAAACGGTCATGGTAGATACCTATCATGCTGGGCATGCCGCCGTACTCATCCACAGGACACCCGCCCACAACGATCAGGCCGACCCCTCCCTCGGCCCTTGCGGTGTAGAAATCGATCAGGCGGTCCGTGACCTCACCCTCCGGGGTATAGCCCAGGTGCATGGCCGTCATGACGATGCGGTTTTTCAGATTCATGCTGTTTATCCTTATGGGTGAAAAAAGATGGGAAAATTCCATTTTTTAATTTCCTTTCAGGGAGTTCGCTCCCTTTTTTATAAATTCTCCCGCCCCCTGCAAGGCGGGGTGAAAGGCTTCAGGCCCCCGGATTCATTGAGAAGGAACCCGTCTTGGAACTGTCCATGATCTCCTGCTAACTCCAGTCCTCCATCTGATCTCTCATGATCCGCCTCTTCCGTATGATCAGCCTGACGGCCGCGTAGATGGTGAGGAGGCCTCCAAGGGTAAACAGTATCTCGTAGAGGTTGTAACTGAGAAAGGTGAACCAGCCGGTCCTCCTTTTGAGGGCACTGTGCCACCCCTTTTCCATCTCCCTCAGGGATACGGAGCACGACCCAAGCACGGCAGAGTCCACACGGGCGCCCCCCTTCATGCGCTCAAGGATCTCTATGAGGCTGTCCCTCCCGAACCTGGAGATGATGTGGTCAACGAAGCTTCTGCTCTCCTCATAGGCCAATATAAGTCCCTGCCCGTCCCGTGGGAAGCCCCTGGCCAGCGTTCTGAGGGGGATAAACCGTCCGCTCAGGGCCGCCCTGTTCAGGAGGGAGCGCTGCTGGTCCCATATGATATCGCCCACGCCCTCGCTCACCCACTGGGCAACCCCCTCGTCAAGCCACCTGGGTATGGGGACCTTTTTTATATGCCGGTGGAGCAGGAGGTGGCACAGCTCATGCTTGAAGATATTTCTGAGACTGAAGGGACGGGTGCTCATCCTTGAGTAGTCTATGGCGACAATGTTCCTTTCCGGAACGGCAAAGGCCACTGTGAGGGGGCTTGCGGCCGCACGCTGAAACTCCCTGCTTTCCCTGAAAAGGAGTACCGTTGGGGTGAGGTCCAGGTCCCACCCGAAGATCTTTTCCA
>DREN01000321.1 GCA_011051075.1 Deltaproteobacteria bacterium
CTCCAGTCTGAAGGAGGAGTGGGACCGGTGGGAGAAAAAGAGGGTGGCCGCAGCAAAGAGGCGGATGATCATCCTGGGCCATGAACCTTCGGGGACCGAGAATGAATAATGCCCGTTGAGCTTTTTTTCAGCAACCGATTGGAGGAGCTGGCGGATAAATTTGCCGCCACGGTGGACCTGGAAAACCGGGGAAAGGGAGATATCTTCCAGGGACCTCTCACCATAGTGCCCAATCAGAACCTGAAGAAGTGGCTTCAACTGACCCTGGCAGGGAGGCTGCCTGTCCTCATGAACGTGGATTTCCAGTACCTGGAGTCGGGACTGTGGGACCTGCTGGCCGGGATCGATCCGCGGGCTGAAAGGCCGGAAATACTGGACAGCCGTTTTTTCAGGATGCTTCTCCTCTACGCACTTAAGAATCCGGCGCAGGATGATGCAGACCTTGCCCCATTGACAGGATATCTCCTCGGAACTGACGGCAAGAGAGGCCGGGATTACGGGGCAAAGCTGTGGCAGCTTACCGGAAAGATGGCCCAACTGTTTGAGGACTACGAGTTCCACCGCTCTGAGATGATAGAGGCATGGCTTGAACAGAGGGGCAGTCCGACCAATATGGAGCTCTGCCAGAGGAACCTCTACCTGCTCAGCAGAGAGCTGCGGGACAGGTACGTTCAGGCGTCGGGAAGGCCGGTCCTGTCGATGGGGGAGTACGCCCGCACGGTCCTTGGATCGGTTCAGCCCGGGACCGGGACCGCCAGGAGGTTCGTGCATATCTTCGGGCTCTCCCAGGTCTCCCGGTTCCACCTGTGGCTCATATACGGGCTGAAGGACTACTACCCTATCTTCATCTACACCCTGAACCCCTGCCGCGAGTTCTGGGAGGATACGAGGACACCGAGGGAAAAGAGATGGATCGCCAGGAAAAACGCCCTTAAGTTCCGGATCTCCAGGGAAGAGACGGTATCGGGGGAGCTTGCGGCGGAGGAATCTCACGAGCTTCTTTCACTATGGGGCAAACCGGGCCGTGAAAACGTCCGCCTTCTCTGCCAGCTTACAGACTACCACTTCAACGCCTGTTTCAGGATGGAGACAGGCCCGAGGGGCCTGCTTCAGGAGGTTCAGAGACGTATCCTGACCCTTTCCACTGAAACAGGCGCACAGGGAAGGATTGAGCAGGACAGGTCTCTCCAGATCTTCGGATGTCCCGGTATCTACAGGGAGGTGGAAACCGTGTACAACAGCATCCTCCACAACCTGGAACACGACCGGGGCCTCCAACTGACCGATATCGCCGTCCTTGTGCCGGATATTTCAAAATACAAACCCGTGATCGATTCCGTGTTCAACCGCAGACCCGCACGCATCTCCTACTGCCTTGTGGACTCCAGGGCCGATATAGAGAGCCTGTACGGACAGGCCGTGCTGGGGATCCTAGGTCTTGCAGCCGGACGGTTTACGAGAAGGGAGGTCTTTGACTTCATACTGAATCCCTGCTTCATGAAGAGGTGGGACATCGACCAGGAGGAGGTGGGCCTATGGGCGGCATGGACGGACGCCCTTAATATCTTTCACAGCTTTGACCAGGAGGCGAAGTGCAAGGGGGGGTATTGGAAGAGCGATCTTTACACCTGGCATCAGGGCCTTCAGAGGCTGCGCCTTTCCAGGGTAATGGCCCCTCCCCACGAGGGCGGGGGGAACGGTTTCAGGCATTTTAAGGGACTAGTCCCCTTCCATGACCGGGACAGCGGGGACGTGGAACCGCTGGAAAAATTCTCCCTGATAATCGAAAAGATCCACGCCGCGATCATGGATATGGCGGAGTTGCGTGCCCCGGGTGAGGAGTGGAGACGGAGGCTTGTCAACGCCTGCGGGGAACTGCTGGAGATCCCCCCTGACCTGAGGGGGGAGGCCGCTATCCAAGAGTCTCTCATGGAGGCCCTTCAGGATCTGCGCGTATACGACGCCCTCCTGATGAAAGAGCCGGAAGGAGGGGGAGAGGCGGATCTGCTCGACCTTGACCTGATCAGGGAATTTGTGAAGAGCAGCCTTGGCGCCATTTCAGGGAGTTACGGCGATTACCTGACCGAAGGGGTCACCGTATCGGCCCTACAGCCCATGCGGCCCATACCCTTCAGGATCATATACGTGCTGGGGATGGAGGAGGGGGGATTCCCGGGCCAGGCCGATAGATCTTCCCTGGACCTGCGGCTCCTTAAAAGGCAGATCGGCGATCTGAGTGTGCCGGAGCGTAACTGCTACCTCTTTCTTGAGATGCTCCTCTCCGTGCGCGAGAAGCTCTACCTGAGCTATCTGGCCAGAGACCTCCAGAAAGACCGTGTCATAGAGCCCTGCTCCCTTGTCAACCAGTTGATAAGATATGTGGAACGGGAGATCCTTCCTCCTGGGAAGACCTTCAACCTGGTTCATATCCCCCTCAGTGGCACCAGTGAGAGGTACCTTGCCCAAGACGCGGTGAACAAGAGATCCGATCTCCTGGTCAACTATTCCCTGGCCGACCGCGTGGCCCTAATTCTTGAAAGGGGCATGCTGAAAGAGGTGCGAGAAGAACTCCCTGAGGAGATTATGGGGGATCTCAAGCCCCTTTTCCCGGACTTTCACATGGAGCGGGAAAGGGACCGCCACGAAAAGGCCCCCGCAGAGAAGATCACCCTTAAGCAGTTAAAAAAATTCCTTGAAGACCCCGTGTCCCACTGGATAAAGCGCCATTTGGGTGTGTACGACCAGGAAGAGGCCATAGAGGAGATCACCCTGAGGGAGGACGAACCGTTCTTTTCCCGGTTTCCCGCTGACTATAACCTGAAGGTCGTTCCCCTGAGGATCTGGCTTGACGCCTTTTCTGCCTCCGGAGATCTTGAGACCGTGGAACAGACCCCGGAGGGGATCTACGATCAGGTGTACAAGGCCATGGAGCTGAAAGGCGCCACCCCTGAAGGGGCCTTCGCCCGCCTGGACAGGGAGAGGCTGAGACACGATGTTGCGGCCAGGGCCGGCATCCTCAGGCCGGTGGTGGCGGAGATGGGATCGGGCAAGGAGATATACCGGGCGGTGATTATCGGTGGAGGCGGTGGAGAGGAGATCTCGCCAGGGAACAGGCTCAAGGTCCAGCGCTTTGATCCGGTGAGACTCAGGGTGAAGACCCATGAAGGCCCGGGAGAGGGGGTTGAACAGGAAGTGGAACTCCACGGGCAACTGCCCTGGATCTGGAAGGACGCCACGGGCCACTGGAACGTACTGGTTCTGACAGGCTCTGGAAAGGCGCCCACAGGAAAGGAGCCGGACAAGTACATCCTTGAACCCCTTATGTTCTGGATCTTCTGCCTCATGGAGGACCAGGCACGCCACTGGATGGGAGACCAGGGGGTAAGCTTCCATATTATCTACGGGGAAAGGGCAAGGACCTGGACCTACCGGCTCAACCAGGATGTCGCCTCGGAGTTTATGCACAGGCTCGTATCAGACTATCTGAACCGGAACAGTGTGGAGTGGCTCCCCTTCAAAGAGGTAACGCACTGTTTCAAGAGGCTGCCCGGGCGGAAAGGCGGCAGGATTTACGAGAGGGAAGGGACAGGTTTTCACGCCCTCCTCTGTGACAGATACCAGGAGGAAGAATCGGTGCTGGTCAGGCTCGCAAGACCCGTCATACCCCAGGATGCATTTGAAAAGGCCAGGGATCGTTTCAGGGTCTTTTTCGACTTTGAGAGGTAGGTGGATGTCCTATCAGGCGGTAGATGATATAAACCGGATAGACCTGACCCGACACGGTCTGATAGAGGCCTCTGCCGGGACCGGCAAGACCTACACCATCGAAAACCTGGTGGTGCGCCTCCTCAGGGAGCGGGAGGAGGTGGAGATGGAAAATATCCTGGTAGTCACCTTTACGGAAAAGGCCGCCAGCGAACTGAAGGCCCGCATTCGGAAAAAGATCGAGGAGGACCTGGAAGAGGGGGGAGATGAGAAAGAGGGTGGACCAGCAAAACTGAGGCAGGCCCTGGACTCCTTTGACAGGGCCCCCATCCATACCATCCACGGGTTCTGCCAGACGGTGTTAAGGGACTTTGCCTTTGAAAACAGGGTGTTGTTCCAGACCGAGGTAATCAGCGACCGACCCCTGTTTGAGGCCCTGTTAAAGGAGCAGATGCGGAAGGACTGGCCCCTGATTTACGGGGATCATCTGGAGGAACTCCTTTACATATCGGGGTTTCATGACAACCCGGGCTCGTTTATGGATACCGTGGTCCGTCTGGCCCAGACCCTCCACCCGGAGGCCGGCGATCTGCTGATCCCCGACCCCTGGGGATCGGGGCCTGAAGGTCTGGCCAGGGAGATTGCCGGTATCTGCATGGAAATAAAGGCCCTCATAGGGCCTGGGGGAGAGTTCTCCAAGGGATACGCCCAACTAAGGTTCAACAAGAGGTCTAAAACCACCGTTCTAGCAAACCTTGTAGATCCCCTTGAAGAGTTCTTCAGCGGGTTCAAGGAGGAAGGGCTCCATATCCCGTCCCTTCTGGACCTGATGACAAGCGTAGAGAATACAAGATCCGCTGGAAGGAAGGGGCTTGACTGTCTCATACCGGCCAGGTGGAATAAGGGGGGCCAGAACCTGGAGGCATGTCCCGCCGATCTGACGGCCCTTAAGCAGAGGCTGGAGGCCTTAAACTGAAGCTGAACAGCCTCGGGCAGATACTCCCGGCCCAGACCATCCACCGCCTGCAAGAGGAGGTGAGGCGGACTAAACAGGCCCGGGGGTGGATCAGCTATTACGACATGCTCTCCCTGGTTGAAAGGGCCCTGAGCGATGACAGTTCAGGGGAGTTGCTCAAGAGGCTCAGGAACAGGTACAGGGTGGCCTTCATCGATGAGTTCCAGGACACGGACCCTGTCCAGTGGCGCATATTCAGGAAGATCTTCATGGATAATGACCAGGGGGCCGAGGGAAACCTCCTCTTCGTCATAGGCGACCCAAAACAGGCCATCTACTCCTTTCGCGGGGCCGATGTGTACGCCTACCTGGACGCGAGAAACCATATGGAAACCCTTGCGGGGAGGGACCGGGCCAGGCTCTACTCCCTGTCGGTCAACTGGCGGTCCCTGCCCCCCCTTATTGGGGTCTTCAACCGGCTGTTCTGCAACCGCTTCTGGTTCAGACCCCAGAAGCAGGTGGGCGAACTGGAGATAGGGTATCTGGACACCGAACCCCCTGGCACAAAGGAGGGCATCGTAGAGATGATCCAGGATGACTCGGGCCGTCCTGTCCTCAACATCGTTGACCTGAGCCGTGCCCGCTCACCGGTGCCTGCCAAGAGGCTCCTGGCGGGATTTGTGGCCTCTGAGATCAGACATCTGGTCTCATCCCGTATAGATGTAAGGGAGAGGGGAAGGGGCGAACGAAGGTTAGGCTTTGGGGATATCTGCGTCCTGGTCCGAAGCCAGTCGGACGTCCCGTTCGCTGAAGAGGGCCTTGCCGGTCACGGTATCCCCTACTCGTTCTACAGGAAGCCAGGCCTCTTTCTGGCGGACGAGGCCGTTTATGTTGGTCTCCTTTTTCACGCAATCCTTGAACCGGGTGACGGCTCAGCCGTTAAAAAGGCCCTGCTCACCCCCTTTTTCGGATTCAGGCCCGACAGTCTCTTCTCCTACGAGGAGATGCCCCCCTCTCATCCGGTCAAGGAACTCCTCTTCAGATGGCATGGATACGCCATAAAGCGGATGTGGAGCCGCCTCTTTCAATCCATGATAGAGGAGTCGGGTCTGCTCGCCCGCCGGGCAGGAGGACATGGCTGGGACAGGGAGTATACCAACTACCGCCAGATATTCGAATACCTTGAGGGTATGGCCTATGGAAGGAACCTCGACTTCAGGGGCCTGTCAGCACTCCTTGACACCCTCAGGAAACGGTCTCTGGAACCTGGAGAGGGAGAGGATATACACCAGATCGAGACCGAGGCCCGGAAGGTGCAGATCATGACCATGCATGTGAGCAAGGGCCTTCAATTCCCCATCGTCTTTGTGGCCGGCGGTTTGACCCGGCCACCCTCACATATGGAACAGTACCATACCTACCACCGAGTGGAGGGGGATGGGTCCTCCCGGCAGATAAGAAGGATCGTTGATCTCTCGAGGTCCGGGGGGGATGGAAGACATGAGTCTGAAAAAATAGACGAGGACAAACGGCTGTACTACGTGGCCTGCACCAGGGCCCAGTTCAAGCTCTACCTCCCCTATTACCCCCATGGCGGGGAGGCCTCCTACCTGGGGCCGGTATGCACCCGGCTCTCCCCGGCCCTGTCAGAGGCCTTTTCACATGGGGAGGATGAGGATGATCTGCTCTGGATCAGGGCTGAGCCCGGTCCAGGCCCTACACCGGCCCTGACCGCGCACCAGGTGGTGACCGGCGGGGGCACGGTGCCCGTGAAGGAGGCCTTTGAAAGGCTTCGTCTCAGGGAGAGCTACAAAGAGAGGCGGATCAGGCTTGATTCCTTTTCCAGCCTCAGCCGGAGGATCTCCTCCGGGGAGGCGGGCCGGGGAGAGGCGCCCCCCTTTCAGAC
>DREN01000009.1 GCA_011051075.1 Deltaproteobacteria bacterium
CCAACAGAGACTCTCTCCTGGGGCTTTCCCGTAGCTTATTTCAAGCGCATGCTGCCGTCCCTGTGCAATGAGATAGGGTTTTGCGTCCTTTGGAAAAGAGGCCCCCACGGACGGATTCCCGCCACGGGCGGAATAGATCCCATATCCACAATTGCTGAACCCTAACCGCACAGGTCGAATTTTTTGGCCCTGATGGTATATAATCTTAAGGGTGGAGTCAAGGTCATTCCTTTCATCACGGAGCTCACAGGGAGGAAGGGGTCGGCTGTTGATCCCTCTCCCGTGTTGCGCCGATTTCCAGGTACGCGGCCGCGGGAGAGGCATGCGAGTTCGGCAGTAGATGTTAAGGCAAACAGGGGAATGATCGCTTTCTGGTGGTACGTCCTCTGTCTTTACGGGATATTTGATCAACTTTCATGTGAAGCGAGGGAGGGGCGATGAAGAGGATCTCTTATATCCTGGTGTTGCTTCTGATATGTTTTCAGGGAGATATGGTCGCTGCCATCAACAGCTCCAGGGCAGGTTTATTCCGGGAAAAACCGTACATCCCTCTCCCTTTTCGGAAACCGGCCGAAATCCCCTCTTCCCCCGGTACCACCCTGAAAAGGGGGATAAGTGGGACCTGTGGAGAGGCGGGCCCCACCTCAGGGGGGCGAATATCTACCAGCGCCGGCATCCTGGGCGTGGTTCCGGGCCTCAGCGTCAGGGTGTGGATAAGATCAAGGTAGTCGTAAACCCCGTCGTGGGTGTCGCGACAGGCCTTAAGCCTGACAATGCCCCCGTCCACGTGGATCACCAGAAAGGTGCTCGGGGTACCTGTATCTCCTTTGCCGCGCGCATGACCGCTGTCCACCTGCCAGAGACCATCGAGCCTGACAGCGCTGTAGCTGTGGGTATGCCCGCAGATATAGGCCACCACGCCGGCGTTTTTCAGGAGGTTCCAGAAGCGATCGCGATTTTCCGGATGCGCATTCAGGGCGTCATCCATGTGGCGGGTCCTGCCGTTGTCAGCGTCGGGCTGGGGAAAGGCGGGCTCGTGGCCGAAGACAAAGATATGCGCCCTGTCCGTGGCGGCCAGATCGTTTTCAAGCCAGTTGTATAGATGATCGGGGATATCACCGTTGGTCTCATGGTCTCCACCGGTGTCGCAATACACGTTTATGACCACAAAGTGGGCGTTATCATAATCAAAGGAGTAGGTGGTCTGGGGGCACCCTGAAGGCCCTGTGTTCACCAGATTGGGGGGTGTGCCGGGACCGTTTGCATCGTAGTCGTACCCCCGCAGCCATTCCATGTTTGACCCGTAATCATCTTCACTGCCCTCTCCTGGAAGCTCGTGGTTGCCCACCGCCGGGTACCACGGATAGTTCACTCCAAGGACCTGGCTGATGGTCCACCTGGAGTCCACAGGGGGATCGATGTCGCCTGCGCTGATCAGAAAGGCGCCCTCCCCCTGACGATGGATCGCCTCCACCACGCCCCTGAAGTAGCTGGCGCTGTTGTACTTACCCTGTCCGGAGTATTTTCTCTGGTCAGACGCCACAACAAATGAGAACCGGGCCTGGGCCAAGAGGGGTATGCACAGGAGAACACCGGCCATCAAAAGGGCGTACAGGAATCCTTTCTTTTTGAACATCTGAGATAACCCGTTGTCTGCAGTCAGCGAGGGTAGTTCATGAACCCGAACCTCATTTCGTCCGTAATTGTATGACAGATCACGGTCCTTATCAAGGGATCATTTTCCCTTGACTGCCCTGGACCCTTTCTCTATGGTCTTTCAACAGAACTCCGTGTTGTTATCACATATTATGATCGTTCAACCCCCTTGCTGTCTACTTCACAAGGGTTCCCGGATGCCGGGTTTCTGACCGGGAGGGGGTTCTTTCAGCTGAACTATTCAGGACTGCAGAGCAGAGAGGAGAAGATGCTTAGATATCTGAAAGAGGCAAAACCCCAGGCCGAAGAGGATCTTTCCCGGGTGAGGGAAACGGTGAGAAGCATCCTCGAAAGCGTCAAGAGGGAAGGGGAGGAGGCGGTCCGGAGGTATTCAAGGGATTTGGACAACTGGGCACCCGACAGCTTCAAGATCACCCGTGACCAGATGGAGGAAGCCGGGTCGCGCCTGCCCCAATCCATGAAGGAAGACATAGACTACTGCCAGGCCCAGATCAGGAACTTCGCCCAGGAGCAGATGAAGCGGCTGGTCGATTTTGAGGTGGAAACGGTTCCGGGGGTGTTTCTGGGCCAGAAGGTGATTCCAGTGACCTCTTCCGGTTCATACGTGCCTGGGGGGAGGTATCCCATGCTGGCCTCGGCCCACATGACCGTAATCACACCCAAGGTGGCCGGGGTTCCGAGGGTTGTGGGGTGTACCCCGCCGGTCAGTGGGGAGGGTTTGTATCCCGCGACCCTCTACTCCATGGTGGCCGGAGGGGCCGATGAGGTCTACTGTATGGGGGGCGTTCAGGGGCTGGCGGCCATGGCCTACGGCATTGAGGGCCTGGAGCCGGTGGATGTGGTGGTGGGCGCTGGGAACAAGTACGTGACAGAGGCCAAGAGACAGCTCTTCGGCCATGTGGGCATAGATCTCCTGGCCGGACCCACGGAGATCCTGGTCATCTGCGACGGGACCGCCGATCCCTACATCGTGGCCGCGGACATCCTGTGTCAGGCCGAGCACGACCCCAATTCCAGGCAGTGTCTGATCTCCCTTTCCAGGGAGACGGCCGAAAAGATCCTGAGGGAGATCCACAGCCAGCTCAAGACACTCCCTACCAGGGAGGTGGCGGCCTTGTCCTGGGAGAACTACGGTGAGGTAGTGGTTGTGGATTCCCCCGGAGAGGCCGTGGAGTTGAGCGACCGATGGGCCCCCGAGCATCTGGAGGTCCAGACCGATGACTGGCGCTACTTTCTGGACAACTGTACCAACTACGGCTCCATGTTTTGCGGTGAGGAGACGACGGTGGCCTACGGGGACACCACCATCGGGACTAACCACGTGCTGCCTACCATGGGCGCTGCCAGATACACAGGAGGCCTTTACGTGGGCAAGTTCGTCAAGGTGGTCACCTACCAGCACGCCACAAGGTCCGCCTCCCTGGAGATTGCCAGGGTCTGCGAAAGGGCCGCCCAATATGAGAACATGCCTGCCCACGGCATAAGCTGCAGGGTCAGGATTGAAAAGTACGAGGAAAAGGCCGGGGACAGGGATTAGAGGGGAGGCTGTCCCTGATCCCCCTGAGCTCAACCCGTTTTCTGGAGTGTTTTGCCGAAACCGCAGCCTTTTGACCCGGGTACGGGATATGGGAGGTCGCCCACAGGAGTCCACGAAAGGCACGAAAAGCACGAAAGGTGAGGGAAGGATGTGAGATGGTGTTAGTGGTGAACCTGAACGGCTTTGTGTGGGAGATGGTTTCCCTTTGGCCCGAGAAGAGATCCAGTATTTCGGTTCTTCCGGCTTTTGCGTACTTATTGTTTTGGCCCTGTCCGTAACAGGTTGAAAAACAACAATTTCTTACATATTCCCTCTCTAAGGCATTCATTTTCAGGCAAATCTCACTATCTGTGCCTCGCCAAGACAATTGACTCTAATTCGGGAGTATCGACCCACCCATAACACAAATGACTTTGACGTTTCCCTGGTTGGCTCTTAATTTTACTTGACTTTCATTCTCATATTTCCTAAAAGTGAAAGGTAATGTTCAGGTGCTCATTTTGAGCTTAATAGGGAACGCCGTTAAAACGGGACGGGCCCGCCGCTGTGACCCTACCCTTAATTTTTTGTTTGACAAGAAAAGGGAACCCTTTTGGCATTTTGTACCACTGTCGGGCACTCAACTCCTCACGCAATGAGCTGAGCGCCGGATGGGAAGGTCGCTAAAAGGGCGGGGGAGTCAGAAGACCTGCCTGAACAGACAAGCCGTAACCTTCGTGGACTGGGAGTAGCGGCAGGATCTTGAGGATAAAAAAGGGAAATCCCCGGATCGATTTATTTCGGTCCGGGGATTTTTTTTGTCTCCAGGCCATAGGCGCTAAACAAAGAGAGAATGAGGAGGGGGAGTATCCAGTAGCGAGCTTCGGTTTTGTGGCTGAGACCGATAAAGGAGGATTTATCATGAAAAAAAGCGTATTTTTGTCAGGGCTGATGGGCTTGTTTGTTTTACCGGGCGTTTGTCTGGCTGAGAACGGGCAAAAAGGTAAGGAGACGGTGGTAACACTTGATGAGGTGGTGGTTTCGGCCACCAAGACCGAAGAAAAACGAAAAGATGTATCCAGTTCCATGATTGTTGTTGATGAAATGCAGATAGAGGAGTCTCCGGCAAAGACCTTAGGAGAACTCTTGTCCAATGAACCTGGTATTGACTGGAGGACCCGCGGTGATTATGGCGGCGCTGCAGGTGAGATTCATATCAGGGGCATGTCCGGCGACGCCACCCAGATCCGCGTGAACGGCGTAACAATCAATTCGCCCTCCCTTGGTATCGCTGATGTAAATAAGATCCCGCTCAACAGCATTGAACGGATTGAGGTGGTCAAAGGTTCGGGTTCTGTCCTTTATGGTTCAGGCGCCATGGGCGGGACTGTTAACATCATCACCAAGCGACCCGAGAGGGAAGAAACAGACCTGAAGGCCAGCGCCGGTTTCGGATCCCAGAGTACCTATGGGCTTGCGGCGGAACAGGGAATGTTTGCAGTAGGTGATTTTGGATACTACCTGACGGCCAATCGGTACAGGACGCTGGGCTTTCGTTCAAACAGCGATCTCAGCCACAACGACGCGTCCATCAACCTGGTGTTAGACAAGGGGGATATCCTAAATATCAGCCTTTATGGCGACTATATATACAGGGATTTCGGCGTGCCAGGCGTGCAGCCTCCTGCGGGCACCCAGAGCTATTACATAAATGGCACAGAGTTTTTTAACTCGGAGTCCGCCAGTCTGCTCGACAGGGGAAGGGATAATGATGCCCATGGGGTCCTCAATATAGACAGTAAACCCACAGGCTGGGTAGATCTCAAATTCCGGGGTGATTATACCTATATGGACGGGTACAACTATGCCAGGTATAGCTTTTCCGGTGCAGGGGCCAGGACCTGGGTGACTAACAAGGTGCTGGGCTTAGAGGGCGATGTTGACTTTAAACCGTTCGAAGGCGCAAACCTGCTGGTGGGTGTGGAATATAAGCACTATGACTGGGAAAACAAAAACACAGATCTCGATTCTTTTGGAGCTGACGTTCCAGGATCCACCTCTGAGGCCTCTGCCAGGCTGCATACCACGGGAGTCTACGGAGAAGCCCAATACCGCCCCTGCAGGTATGTCAAAGGGCTGGTAGGGGTGCGGCACGAAGACCACTCTGAGTTTGGCACGGAAGACCTTCCCCGTTTCGGCCTCATCGTCAACCCTCTTGAAAGCACAGCCATTAAATTCAATTACGGGAAGCACTTCCGTGCCCCTACGCCCAACGATCTTTTCTGGCCGGCAGGCCCCTATACCAAAGGGAATCCTGATCTCCAACCGGAAACGGGATGGCATTTCGATGCCGGAATCGAACAGGAGTTATTTGACAACAGGGTATTTCTATCTCTCACATACTTCAATTGGGACCTTAAAGACAAGATCCTGTGGGCCCCTGACATTAACTGGGTCTGGACCCCTCAGAATTTAGACAAGGCTAAGGCCAGCGGCCTGGAGGTGGGAACCAAAATCGGTCCGTTTTACGATGTGACCCTTGCCCTTGACTATACCTACACCGATGCTGAAGAGGAGAATCAATATGTAACCCGGCGGGCCACATACACCCCCAAACACCTGTTCAGGGGAAACCTCACGTACTGGTCCCCTTTCGGGTTGACCGCCACGGCAACGGTCCGTTATGTTGGGGACCGGTATTTCTACGGCACGGATGAAACCACCACAGATCCTGTAAGCACTCTGGATTCTTACATGACCGTTGACCTCAGGCTTGAACAGCGTCTTTTTGAACACTGGCTCCTGTCTCTCGAGGGGAACAACCTGTTTAATAAGTCATACGATACCTATTTCGGCTCTTTCACCGACCCGGTGACATGGCAGACAAGTTCGGGGAAGTATCCAGGGGCCGGGAGGTCTGTTTTTTTCCAGGTCGCTTATGAATTTTGATCCACAGATTTCGCAGATTACACGGATTGTTCTAATCACTTCAAGGGCGATGCTCCTCCCGGGGCAGGCATACCAGTTCCGTGTTTCCGGGGCGTACACGTGGAAACTGATATTGAAATGAGGGAATAGGGATGAGAAGAGAAATCGTGTTCTGTTTTCGCGGATTCATACTGTTGTTTGCTCTGCTGGTGACATTTTTCGGGAGTGCCCCCCTTGGTTTTTGCTTTCCCGAGGAGTTTGTGGATGCCAGTGGGACCAGTGTCGTAATCAAAGCACCCCCTTCACGGGTGGTGTCTCTTGTTCCGACCATTACCGAAATCATCTTCAGTATCGGCGCGGGAGATGCGGTAGGAGCCATCACTTACCACAGCACTTATCCATCGGAAACAGCAG
>DREN01000260.1 GCA_011051075.1 Deltaproteobacteria bacterium
CCCCTGCCGTGCCACCCCATGATCAGCAGATCCGCCTTCCGCTCCCTGGCAGCCGAGATGACACCCCTGCCCACGTTTCTGCAATAGCGCATGGTACTCCCGAAAGAGAAACGCGGGGACAGATAAAGCATGGCCTCAGCAATGGCCTCCTGACCGGGCTGGGCATACTTGGGGGCATCCGAGAGGGGCACCTGGGGCGGCACAGGGACCATATGAATCACCTCCACCTCTGTACGGTCCCCCCTGGCCCTGCAGACCCTGTAGCAATTCCTGGCAAGGGGGATGGCATTGGCGGGGTTTGCCACGGAAAGAAGCACCCTGAAGGCCCTTTTCTTTGGGATGGACTCCTCCTCAAGCACGACGATCTCATCCTCAGTCCGGACGGCCCTCTCCCTTGAATAGAACCGGTATATGACAATACCACAGATCACCCACAGAGGCCCCACTACCCAGGCCAGGGGGCTCATATGAACCAGCCACACGGCCAGGATCCCCTGCATCAGGATGGCCGCCACAGGAGGAAGGGGGAATAGTGGCATTACAAAACCATAGGTCATTTCGTCAGCCATATTCCTGCGGATGCGGATAACACAGAGGTTTACCATGAAAAAGAGGAACAGAAACATCATGCTCGCACTGGAAGCCACGTCAATGGTGGGAAGGAAGGCCGCCACTGCCATGACCAGGGCCCCGGTGAACAGCAAGGCTCCGAACGGGGTCCTGCGTTTCGGGTGGAGCCGGGAAAATATGGGGGGAAGCACACCATCCCTTCCAAGGGCATATGAGGCACGGGTGGCAGAATAGATGGTGGCATTCAGCGCGGAGGTAGAGGCAAAAATAACAGTAATGGTTACGAGGATCCCGCCATATGAGGGGATAAGCATGGAAACGGCCTCACCGAATCCTTTAGCCCCATGGCTCCCGATCCATATCCAGGCGGGCTCCCCGACCCCCTTCACTGCTACTACAGAGGCAAAGGCAACCCCCACGTAGGTAAAGACCACAATGAGGATGGAGTACAGCATCGCCTTTGGCAGATTACGCCGCGGCTCAACAGCCTCATCCCCTGTTTGAGCAATTACTTCAAAACCCTCAAAGGCCACGTAGGTAAAGCCCATTGTGATCAGCAGCCTGCCCCACCCGTTGGGCAGGAAGGGTCTGAAATTGGCCAGACGTTCCGGCTCCACAATGGCGGTCCAGATGCCCACCAGGGAGATAAAGACCAGGGTCACTGTCTGACCAAGGGTGAAAAAAACGCCCATGGTACCCGTATCTGAGGCCCCCCTGTAGTTGATGTAGATGAAAAGGCCGGCCACAAGTATGGCAACCCCCTTTTCCACCAGGAGGAGCTGAATCCCTGACACGCTGATAAATCCGAGCTGAATGAGATAGTGTACGGTGTACAGGGCGAAAGTTACGGCATAGAGACTCCCGGCCACTGACGAGGCAAACCACTCCATCCACCCGGCCAGAAAGCTGGGCCCCCGGCCAAAGGCAATCCGCGCGAAATTGTAGGCCCCGCCGGCCCTGGGGATGGCCGAACTCAGCTCCGCATAGGACATGGCAGTAAACAGGGCGATGACAGCGTTGAAGGCAAAGGTAAGGACCACGCCCCCCGGCCCGGCGACCCCAACGGCATTTCCTACCCCAAGGAAGACACCGGCCCCGATCATCATCCCCACCCCCATCATGGTTATATGGAGGAGGTTCAGGTTGCGGGACAGCTCCGTTGTGATTCCGGAAAATTCAGGATCCCTGTCGGATTCAGGACCCGTGCCTGGAGCTGTTTCCATTAAGAATATCTCTCTGGATTCGCCTCAGCGAACCTGGTTTCTGTTCATGGATCCGCTCAATAATCCGCCTGCTCCATAAGGTAAGGAAGACAACCGAGCCCAGGGCCAGGATTGCAAGCCCCGTCCCCAGCAAAATATCCCAGGTCATTGGCCATCCTTGAATCAGGTAAGGTGTTAGAATGGAGGGAGGGTTTCCCTTGAAGGTCCATCCCGTTTTTCAAGGAGTGACCATATATGCTGAGGTCCATCTTGTCAAACCCGTAGCCCACCGCCCCATGATGAAGGCGGGCCGACGTTTAATTATTGACATGAACGGGTATTCCTCATATCTTTCTCTGGATTAGTGATATTCTCCCGGACCTTCAACCGGTATCATGGATGAGGCTGGAAATGCCCTGCCCTCGTTTCGTGGTTCACGAACATCATGAACAACCACTCCGGTACCTTTTCAGCCTGGAGATGGCGGACATACTGGTATCCTGGATCGTGCCAGGGGGACCCTCCCTGAACCCTGCTCACATCAGGCCCGCCTGCAGGGTGGAGAACCACACCCTGGCATACCTCCATTTTGAGGGTATCATTTCCCGGTATCAACCTGGGGCAGGGGCGCTGGTCATATGGGGCTGGTGCACCAGGCTGGGGTTGCCCATGAGATAGGGGACATGAATCGCATAAAGGCCATAGGATTCGACCTTTTCAACACCCTGATTACCGCGGAACCCCACGCCCTGAAGGGTGCCCTGGGCAGGCTTACCGGCAGTCTGGCCAGGGCGGGTATAGATCCCGGGTACGAGGAGTTCAAGGAGGCCTACAGGGAGGCAGCCCTCGGATTCATCAAAAGGGCCAACAGGACCGGCAGAGAGACCCACAACCGGTTCTGGATCAGCGAGGCACTGGGCAAAATAGGTTACCGGATCGGTCCCTATGACCCGCGCATTGGAAGGGCGATCGACGCCTATTTTTCAGCCTTCCTCGATTTCTGCCACCCCTTCCCCTGGACCCTGGAGATGCTTGGTACCCTGAGACAAAGATGGCCTCTGGGTCTGCTTTCCAACTTTACCCACGCACCCGCGGCCTTCAGGATAATCGACCACCTAAGGCTCAGACCCTTTTTCCAGGTGGTGCTCATTTCCGGCCGGACCGGGTTTCGCAAGCCCCACCCCGCCGGTTTCATAAGACTCGTGGAATCCCTGGGTGTGGAGGGGAAAGAGATCCTCTACGTGGGAGATGACCCGGAGGCGGACATCAACGGGGCCCTGAGGGCGGGGCTCTATCCGGTCCGGTGCATCTGGGGCCGGGGCGGAAAGGCCCTGCTCCCTCCAGGGGCCGTGTCAGAGGAGGTGGAGATAGAGGACAAAAACGTGCCTGAGGTATCCACCTGGAAGGAGCTGCTCCGGCTTCTCCCGTGAAGATCCACCAGGCCCCCTGCGTCACCGGTTGTTTATAACCCAAGGACCGCGGTGATCATGCCTCCAGATCCTTCACGGCCTGAAGAAGGGTGTCAAACAGCTCCCGGGTGTCTCCCTCTTCAAGACATGAAAACGCCACCCTGAGATCGGCCTTACCCAGGGATATGAGGCCGATCCCGTACCTGTCAAGGAGGTGGACCCTCAAGGGTTCCGCCTCAACGGTCTTGAGCCTGAGGCACATGAAATACCCCGAGTTAAAGGGATAGGGCTCCCACGCGTCTTTGTACCGGGGGTCTGAAAGCACCCTTTTTACCTCTCTGGCCCGTGCCTGCATGATCCTGAACTTCTCATCCTTCTCCCTGAGGAAACCCTCTGACCTCAGGGACCTGAGCACTATTTCCTGGCTCAGGTGGGAGGCGTTGGAAATGGAGCCCCTGACCGCGCCGGCGGTCTTCTTCTCCAGGGCCTCGTAAACCGGGCGTGATTCGCCCGTCAAAGAGGCCCCGTAGGTAATAAAGCCCACCCTGAGGCCCCACACGAAGTTCTCCTTGGTTGCCCCGTCCAGTTTGACGGCCAAAAGCCTCGGGTCCTTTCCCATAAGTCTGGTAAAGATCGATTCCTTCATGGCCTCTTCATCGTAGAAGAGCCCAAAGTAGGCGTCATCGGTGAGGGCCAGCACCATTGTCCCCCCGCGGGCCGCATCTGTCAGGATCTCAGCTATCCCGTCCGCCTCTTGGGAGGTCACGGTATAGCCCGTGGGATTGTTGGGAAAGTTCAGTATGGGTATGATCTTCCTGCCTGCTCCGGCATGGGTGCTTACACAGGATTGGAACTCTTCCAGGTTGAACCTGCCCTTATGGTCGAAAAGGGGGTAGTTTACGATCCGGGCCCCCCTGCGTACCGCAAATATGAGGTTGTAGTTCCCCCACATCTTGTCGGGAAGGACAATGGTGTCACCAGGGTCAACCCACATGTCGGAAACAACGCTCAGGCCATGGGTGATGGCATTGGTTACAACGGGAAGGCTCACCTCCTTGCCTTTCAGGGAGGAATTTTTTCTGTAAAGCTCATCCTGCCAGGTTTCTCTGAGGGGCAAGATACCGAAGGATGGGGCATAGGTGAGGGCATCCTCCGGTCTTATCTCACCCAGCATGGCCATGACAGAGGGGAGGTGCATGGTACGGCCCTTCTCCGTTGCCATACCTATGGTGGCGTTGAACCTGTGGGCCTTCTCCCTTGCCTCGGCGCTCTGGGAGAGTATCCCTTTGGGGAAAAAGAGGTTCTTTCCCACTTCGGACAGCATCTCATAGATATGTTCATTTCCTGATCTGATAATCTGGTTCAGCTCTTGTGCAATGGGATTCATCTGTTTACTCCTCTGTAAGCTATATGTAAAACCTTCTGTTTGATCCAAAAAAACGACTCTCTTTTTTGGACAGTATTTCTCATACAGATATCGTTAAGTGGTTAAGTAGTTGAGTAGTTAAGTCGTTGTTATGATTGATCATACGCATGACTGCCTTGAAAATTGGACAGTCAGCATTTGAAAAGCCATAACATCCTGAGATAGTAGAATATATTTTCCTACTCAACCATTTAACCACTCAACTATTCAACGAGGTCTGTCATAATACTGGCAGATTGAGGAATCCCCAAATCCCTCAATCCCTCAATCCACAGTTGGATAGCCGCAGGTCCCCGGCGTTGTCAAGAAAAATTGTGGGGCATCACCGGATCGGGCAGGGCTGACAGATCCGGTTAGCGCTCTATCCTGCCGAGCCTGTAGATCTCCTGGGCCCTCTTCAGGGCATCCGGGTCGTCGATGCCCATCACCTCTTCCTCATCATGGGCAACGATATACCCCACCGAGAGTCCGTCGTTGCGCATATATTCGATTAGATCTGTTATGAAGTACTCCTTCACCCGTCCGGGCCTCCCCTGTACCACCTTTTCAACCATGTGGGGCCTTGAGGCAAGCACTGGGAGGTAGCTCAGGATGGCCTCCCTGTCAGCGGCGTAGATTCCTGAATTACATATGCTTAAATTGCGGAGTCTTTTTTCAGGGTATTTTCTCCAGTACTTCCACTCCGTGATCCTCTCCACCTGATCCCCCCTCGTCTCCAGGAGGCCGTACTGTTTTCTGGATTTCGGCCTGAAGCCCAGGACCATGAGCGCGTGGTCTTTCAGGTCCCCCACCAGGTCCAGATAGGTGTCTCTCCTCACAAAGGGGACATCACCCATGGTCACGATCAGCCGATCGTACTTCCTGGTCTCCAAAAAAGGGAACGCCGCAATAAGGGCACCCCCCGTGCCGTTCAGTTCAGGCTGCTCATGATAGGCGAGGTCAAGGTCCCTGGTGGCCCTTATCACCTCGTCCTTCCTGTGGTTGACCACCAGGGCCCTGGGACCGGTGGGGAGGTTTGCCAGGATGTTCATGAGGATGGGGTGACGCCCCTCATAGCAAGAACTCCCGGGAAGAAGCGGCAGGAGGGTCTTGTTACCCGTGTACCCCTTCATCCTGCTGCCCCTGCCGGCTGCAAGTATTATGGATGCTGTTTTCATAATCAAGGCCAACCATCACCGATGCCAAATATGATATCTGCACCGGGGATTGTCAATGCCATTATTTCAAGAGCCAGAAACAAGGCACCGTAACCTGTGGACCGCTCCAGGCCCTTGAACTCGTTTACAAATCTTTACCTTTCTTATCCAAATCTTAACCCCCTTTTTCCGTATCAGAGGATATTGTGTGGAAACACCATTAACTCCGAAACCCTGCGAAAGCGGAGAAAGGAGGCGTCATCATGAACAGAATCCGGAAACCGGCACCTGCCCTCCAGGCGGTCCTTTGCTGCCTGTGGCTCCTCATGATCCTCACCCGGTCCGGCAGGTGCTGGGGAGCCCCTCAACGTAAAGATGACCGTTTCAAACCCGCTGAACCTGGAGCGTGTCCAAGAGCCGGTCACCAGCGGGGTCCCCATTCCCGGCCCTGTAAACCTGAGGGCCGCACGCTGTCTTCAAATGACCGGGCAGCAAAATTTAGGAATTGCCCTATCAATAAATTTTCTTTGATGAAATTCTGTTCATGTGTTATAGGTATCGCCCATGGAGGTATAGGAAGCCCGGTAAAGCCGATGTTGACATAATAGCAGAACTTGGTTCGCTTCGCTCACAATTGGAATGTTGGAATACTGGAATGGTGGAATAATGGGTTTTGGGAAAATGGAGAATTGGTGTTGTGGTAACATTCATCTTTACAGGAAATTTCAAAATGCTAACAAACAATTAACTTCCTTTGAAAACCAACATTCCAATATTCCAC
>DREN01000455.1 GCA_011051075.1 Deltaproteobacteria bacterium
TGTCGGGAATCTCCCCCCCAAAAAGGCCGCACCAGGCCATGAGCACATGGATCAGATGGCGCTCTTCCATGTGGGAGGGCCCATGAGAAACCGGGAGGTCATGGAGGAAACCGTTGTCCGGACCGGCCTCGCCCAGTGCGTCCTCAAGGGGGGAGGGTGAATCCTTCATCATGAGGAGCATCTCGTCTGCCGAGATTCGGCTCTCTTCCAGGTCCCGCTCCAGGTGGAGGGTGAGGTGCCATCTGAGGGCCTGTTCATCGAATGGTTCAGGGGTCTCTTTTCCTCCCTGACGAAGGGCCTTTCTGATTTCCCAGGTTGAATCTTTATCTTCATCAGGGTAGAGGGGGGGAGAGCCAAGGTTCTGGCTCATCCAGAGCCGGTATTCGGATAGGAGTCTCATGAAGTCTGTCGGGGGCTTCAGGTCTTGGGGGGGGCGTACGATGGTGACCCGATGGTCATCCCCCCGATCCATGACCACCGGCCTATCCATGTACCATGGCTGGCACACGATTAGGGATGGGAAATGGGAGAAAACCCTCTCCTCTACCGATTTAGGCAGATAAGAGTGTGGAAACAGGACCGCACTGCGGTAAGTTAGGTTTTTACCTCCATCACTTTTCATAATCTTTATCCGCCGTTTGAAGGCCTTTGCTACAGCCCATGGTTCCGGTACTGGCGGGCCAGTTCCACATAGCCTTTGGAGCCTTCCCTGACCCACCACAACTGCTGTTCCGAGGGTTTTCCCCTGATCCTGCCGGGGACCCCTGCCACAAAGGAATCGTCAGGGATTTTCATTCCCTGACTCACCAGACACCCTGCGCCGATAATACAGCGGTCACCGATTTCCACGTCGTGCAGGATGGTTGCGTTCATCCCGATGAGTACACTGCTGCCGATCTTACGGCAGTTCAGCACTGCGCCGTGACCGATAAGGACCATGTCTCCTATATGAACGTCACCCATGGGCGATGAGGGGGTGCCTGAATGAATCACGCAGTTGTCCTCCACAGAGGTATTGGATCCGATGGAAATCCTGCCAAAATCCCCCCTTATTACCGCACCGGGAAATACGTTCGAGTCTTCACCGATCTCAACATCTCCCACAACATAGGCCGCCTCGCTGATAAAGGCCGACTTGGCTATCCTGGGCGCCATGCCGTTAAATTCTCTGATCATCCATGACCTCCTGATCGTTTCATTATACGGGGTAGGGCGCGGAGAGTCAAGGAGGCCGGAACTCCTTGCAAAGCCGACCCTTCTCTGATACAAGGTCCAGTGCCGGGGGATGGCCCTTACCATGTTCGTGGAGGGATACCTGTGTGATGAAGGCCCTGCCCTTGAGGAAGATCAAGAATGTCCGGTATAATGGAAATCCTTTTGATTGTTGCGCTCATCCTGGGACTTTTCATGGTCCCACGGCTCCTGACCAGAAAACCGGAACAGGATTTTCAGGCCCCAGACCAGAGGTCAAAGGTCACAGGCCGGATGCGTATGGCCATCCTTGTCTCCCTCTGCTGGCCGGCCCTGATCGCCTTGTTCCTGGAGCCCTGGAAGGGTCGCTGGCCCCTGTTTTTCTACCTTGCGGCAGGTCCGGTGATATTTCTCTGGGGTATCTACTGGGTGGTATCGGGCTTCAGAAAGGAAAAAGGGTAAAACGGGGGTGGGGCGGCCCCGGTTCATGAGGACCTGAAAGCAGGCGGCCTCAGTCACAGTTAGGGGCCTCCCGCCGGAGACAGGATGGGATGATCCGCATAACCGACACCATTCGGATTGACGAGGAGGAGATAAAGGAGAGTTTTATCCGCGCCTCGGGACCGGGGGGGCAGAAGGTGAACAAGGTCTCCACTGCGGTCAGGCTTCGCTTTGACGCGGCAGGATCTCCCTCTCTCCCCCCTGAGGTTTTTCGGCGTCTCGCCGGTCTGGCCGGGAAACGGATGACCGAGGATGGGGTCCTGATTATACATGCCAGGCGATTCCGCACACAGGAGCAGAACCGGCAGGATGCCATGAAAAGGCTCGTGGATCTGATCCGTAAGGCAAGCCTGAAGCCCAGGCCCCGTCACAGGACAAGGCCTACCCCTGCCTCAAAGAGACGGAGGCTCGAGAGCAAGAGACGCCGAGGACAGATCAAACGGATACGACAGGCCGTGCCTGCGGAAGGGGAGTAGCCGCCCTGCCCTCGGATCAAAACGGGATATCATAGGGGCCTTGAACTCCAGGCGTCTCCAGCTCCCTTATCTGACGCTTAACGATCTTCCTTTTTTCCGGATCCTCTTCAAACATCCCTGCCAGTTCATAGTAGGCATCAAACCCGAACTCGATGGTGTTCATGTGGAAATCCTCAATCAGGCCTTCAAAACGCTTCATGTCCTGCTCCTGAAGGCAGGCCGTTTTGTAGCGGTTGATCAGTTCTGACAGCACGTTGTCGTACTCCTGGAAAAAGGAGAGATCATCCAGAAGTCCACTGTCTGTGGGATGCCTGTCAAGGCCGTAGAGGATTAGCCTCTTGAGATTTCTGTTTATCTGCTTGAAATATCTCCTGATCAGAGGGTAGTTGGGTTCTTCGGCGTATTTTTCCCTCTCAAGGGCCCCGAGAAGCTCCTCCGTGGGGGGGCCGCCTTGCTCAAAGAACCTTACCAGGGCCTCCTGATCGGGGGTCTCGGGTACTGCGGACCGTTCCTCTTCCTCCTCCTCTTCCCATGCATTATCGTCGAACCACATAAACCCGATCTCTTCCAGCTTTTCCACGTAGTCATGGGGGTGGCTCTTTATGATTTCACTCACCTTACGGAGGCGATCCCCATCAACACCATGCCCACGCTCTGCGTAAGATTCGCAGGCCTCGACTATTTCGTAATCATCGTCAGGATATGCCTCGCCCGTAATACATGAGAAGCAGGCGTACCCTGTAAATGCCGACCCTATGACCCAGATGGGGTTTCCACAGGCGCATTTGACACCGTGCTTGTAGGCGCTCAGGGCATCGTCCAGGGCCGCGGTCAGTTGCCCTGGATCCTGATCCCTGTTACGTTTTAGATGCAGGCGCACATACTCCTTCATACTGATGGGGATAAAACCCTGTTTCATTGTTCAGCTCCTTGCTTTTGTTTTAAGGGGACTCGTGAATCCTTGAGAATCCCGTTATCCAAACAGGGACTCGTAGAGATCCCTGATCGATTTGAGTCCCGACAGTTTCATGCCGTCCGGCGGTTTTGCCACCGGTAGGTTGGCCTGGGAGAGAAGACAGTGGGAAAACCCCAGCTTTTTAGCCTCCCCTATCCTTATCTCAGGCTGGCTTACCCCCCGAACCTCACCGGCAAGTCCCACCTCTCCGAACACAACCATCTCCCGGCTGACGGGCTTTCCTAAAAAGCTTGACATCATTGCGGATACAATCCCCATGTCCGCTGCGGGTTCATCCACCTTCAGCCCGCCGGCCACATTGACGAAGATATCCTGATCTCCCAGTTCCATGCCCAGTCTTTTGCCAAGGACCGCCACCAGGAGGGAGATCCGGTTATGGTCCACACCTATGGCGGTCCTTCTCGGCATACCCAGGGGGCTTGGACCCACCAGTGCCTGTATCTCCACCAGCAGAGGTCTGGTTCCTTCAACGCAGGCGATGACCGCGGAGCCTGGCACGTCCTCGGGCCTCTCCTCAAGGAAAATCCTGGACGGGTTCACCACTCCGGCAAGGCCCGAGTCCTTCATTTCAAAGACCCCTATCTCGTTGGTTGACCCGTAGCGGTTCTTGGCGGCCCTGAGTATCCTGAACATGTGGCCCCGGTCCCCCTCAAAGTAGAGAACCGTGTCCACCAGGTGCTCCAAGACCTTGGGTCCTGCAATGGCCCCGTCCTTGGTCACGTGGCCCACCAGAAAAACAGGTGTCCCCGATTCCTTTGCATAGGCCATGAGGCTCAAGGCCACCTCCCTTACCTGGCCCACGCTGCCAGGGGCCGAAGGGATATTTGCGGTGTAGAAGGTCTGGATCGAATCAACGGCCACCAGGTCGGGTTTCAGGGAGTGGGCCCGGTCCAGGAAATCCTCAATGCAGGTCCCTGTCATCACGTACAGGTCCTTTGACTCCGCGCCAAGTCTCTCGGCCCTCAGCTTTATCTGCTGTGCCGATTCCTCCCCTGAAAGGTAGAGGGCGGACAGGCCCCTGGCCGCAAGTCTGTCGAGCACCTGAAGGATAATGGTGGATTTTCCGATCCCGGGGTCTCCACCTATAAGGATCAGGGAGCCGGGAACCACACCCCCGCCCAGTACCCGATCAAACTCCTTAAGGCCCGTCTTCAGCCTCATCTCAGGGGCCAGGGATATGGCGCCGATCGGTTGTGCCGGGCCCATTGTGGAGGGGGGGGTCGTCCCCTTCCTTACAGGTTCCCTGACCTCTTCAACCATGCTGTCCCACTGGCCGCAGTCAGGGCACCTGCCCATCCATTTGAGGGCCTCGTACCCGCAGTTCTGGCAGACATACCTGATCTTCGCTTTACCTGTCATACCGGTTTTAACGGTCCTCAAGATGACGCAGCAGGATTCCCCGGGCCAGCAAAACTACTCCCACCGGTCATCGTCCTTTTTCCTGAGATCGGTGTACCCCACTCTTCCCCGCTCATTGATAAAAGAGTTCAACAGGTAGTTCACCAGGCTGATGATCAGGGAGCCGAACACCGCGGACCAGAATCCGTGGACCTCAAACCCCTGGATAACCCCGGATACCATCATCAGCAGAAAGGCGTTGATGACAAAGGTGAAGAGGCCGAAGGTCAGGATATTTACGGGTAGGGTCAGAATGAGGAGAACAGGCCTGAAAAAAAGGTTCAGCATGCCAAGAATGGCCGCGGCAAAAAACGCGCTGAAAAAATCCCTTACCCAAATGCCTCCTATGAGATAGGAGGCGATCATTATCGACGCTGTCAGCGCCAGCCATCGTACAAGTAATCCCATGTTGTACCGGTTTCCCTTACTCTCTTTCCCCGTCCAGGGAGGCATTCTTCCTGGTGGACAGGGCCTTGTCAACGGCCTTGCTCAGGGCGGAGCTGTGAAGCCTTCCTGCCAGGTGAACGGGGCTCTTTCCATAAATGGGGTCCCAGCCCGCGGGGTCGGCGGTGCAGAAAAACTGGACTTCCAGTCCCATACGTACCATCGCCTCATCTGCAGCCATCCCTTCGATGCGTTTTGCTGCATCAAATGTTGCCCCGCAGGGTGCCCCGCGCACCACATCTATCCTGGAGATACGTCCGTCCTTCAGGTCAACTGCCATCTCCGGCGCGCCAAAGAGTTCCCCATACCTTCCAAGGCAGACCTGCCTCGGCAGTGCGCATCATGTGGGGGGGGCAAGTACACCCTCGGCCTTGTTCTTTTTGCCCGAGGCTACCACAGGTATGCCTTTTTTCAGGCAGATGAGGGCAAGGTCGTGGGATAGATCGGGGTGCTTCAAAAAATCAAGAACCAGGTCCGCGTCAATCTCTTCTGGAAGGAAGGGGCCTGTATCGTCAATGATGGGCGGAAAGGTCTGATCAATGTTGAAGATCTCCACCTGGAAGTGCTCCCCGCCGAACCGCTTTATTCCCTCGATTTTACCCCTGCCACTCTCATTCTGCTGAAAAACTACGATTTTTTGTGGAGCTCCGCGCTTTTTCTGTTCCATGAATATCCCTTTTTACTGTCGCCACTGATTCTATTTTATGAGGCTTTGAAATGTCAAATTCTTTAGCCCCGGAACCGGAACTGCTCAATATATAGCTTTAAGATAATGTTTTTTGGTTTACACCCATTCCATTGGCATAAGGAGAAAACCGAGGTTCATTGAGGTCAGATACTGGATACTGGATCCTGGTCCCGCCATGGGCGGGACCAGGATCAATCGGATAACACCTCTGCGGACGATTTAGAGCCGCGGAAGAGATGCCCAAAATATTTTTCTAAGATAGTATAGTTACCAGTGTCCATGAAGGCGCTTCCCGCGGTAGTGCCGGTGTCCTTGTATGTTAAAGGAAAAATGGAACGGCACTTTCCTTTTTCCTTGAAATCAGGGGGGATTTACGTTAATGAAAAATTTTGACCTGTGCGGTTAGACTTCAGCAATTGTGGATACGGGATCTATCCCGCCCATGGCGGGAGTCCGTCCGTGGGTATTCGCACAGGTCGAAAAATTTTTGCTTAACGGAACCTAAGGAGAGTCTTATGCTGAAAATCGGTTTTGTGGGATGGCGCGGAATGGTTGGGTCGGTCCTCATGGGCCGGATGAGAGAGGAGAATGATTTCAAAGGGTTTGACCCGGTCTTCTTCACCACCTCCAACGTGGGCGGGGAAGGGCCTGAGATCGGTCTGGATATCCCGCCCTTGAGGGACGCCTACGATGTTGATCTACTTTCCGAACAGGAGATCGTCGTCACCTGCCAGGGCGGGGGTTACACACAGGCGGTTTATCCCCGGCCCAGAA